>CAZUAM010000213.1:0-10484 GCA_964618095.1 uncultured Planctomycetaceae bacterium
TGAAGGGATTTGCGATCACCGTGGAAGAGCTCGAGACCGCTCTTGAGGAGGGCCTGGGCTTCGACGGCTCGTCGATCGAGGGATTTGCCCGCATCGACGAGAGCGACATGGTGGCCGTGCCCGACCCCGCCACTTTTCAACTGGTCCCCTGGATCCCCGAAGGCCACCGCCCCGTGGCCCGGATGTTCTGCGATATCGTAAGGCCCGGGGGCCAGCCCTTCGACGGCGATCCCAGGTATGTGTTGAAAAGGAACTTGAAGCGGGCAGCCGACAAGGGGCTCACCTTCTACGTCGGCCCGGAACTCGAGTACTTCTACTTCGAGGACTCCAAGGGAACGGAAGCGCTGGATTCCGGCGGATACTTCGACTTGATACCGCTGGACGAGGCCAGCGAGTACCGGCGCGATACCGTGCTCGCTCTGGAGGGTATGGGAATCGACGTGCAATACAGCCACCATGAGGTTGCCCCCAGCCAGCACGAAATCGACATCCGGCATACCGATGCCCTGACCATGGCCGATAACGTGATGACCTATCGGCTGGTTGTCAAACGCATCGCCTCAGATCACGGGGTGTATGCCACCTTTATGCCCAAGCCGGTGTTCGGCCTAAACGGCAGCGGGATGCACGTGCATCAGTCGCTTTTTCGGGGCAACAAGAACGCGTTCTACGACAAGAATGACGAGTACCACCTTTCCAAGGAAGCCAAGTGGTACGTGGCGGGCCTGCTCAAACATGCCCGTGAAATCACCGCCGTGACCAATCAATGGGTCAACTCCTACAAGCGGCTGGTCCCCGGCTACGAGGCTCCCGCCTACCTTTCCTGGGCGCGGAGGAACCGGGCGGACCTGATCCGGGTCCCGGAGTACACACCCGGAAAAGAGAGCGCCACCCGGATCGAGTTCCGCTCTCCCGACCCGGCCTGCAACCCCTACCTTGCCTTCAGCGTGATGCTGGCCGCCGGCCTGGAAGGGATCGAAAAAAAATACGACTGCCCGGAGCCGGTCGAGGAAAACGTCTACGAAATGTCCCCGCAGCAGCGCGCCCAGCGAGAGATTGGAACCTTGCCCGCCAACCTTTGGGAAGCCATCAATCTCACGGAAAACAGTCAACTGGTCCGAGACGCCCTGGGAGAACACGCCTTCCACGCCTTCATCGAGAGCAAGAAGATCGAGTGGAACGAGTACCGGACCCAAGTGACCCAGTGGGAACTGGATAAGTACCTGTCGGTGCTGTAGACGAAGGGTGTTTCGCGGGAGCCTGGCACCGGTGCTGACTGCCGCCGGCGGAGCCGGGCGTTCGTGGGCCGCTACCACCAGTCCAACAGCTTTCGCAGCCAATTTCCGAAGATGACCGTGCCCACCATCGAGGCGCCGATCGAGGCGATCAGCACGGCGGCGCTGCCGATGTTCAGGGCCCGGCCCACGTGGGGGTCCAGCCGGTCGGTGACCGCCTTGGCCAGCGACTCCAAGGCGCTGTTGAACATTTCGGCCGCCAGCACGATGGTAATGCACAGCAGCAGCAGGCACCACTCGGTCAGCTTCATCCCCAAGATCGCCGCGGTCATGATCACCGCAGCGGCGGCGAAGAAGTGGACGAAGAAGCTGCTCTGGCCGCGGATCCCGTCCTTGAGGCCGTGGAAGGCGTCGCGAAACTTCTCCGGCCAGGAGCGCGCTCGATATGGCTTTGGGTCGTCCATGCCAGGAGGGGAGCTCAGCGGTTAGGGGCTCGGCGTAAACGTTTCATGTGGGCAATCAGCAATCAGCAATCAGCATTCAGCATTCATCAATCATCATTCCAGTCCAAAGGCGCCGGCGACGGGGATCCGGGCGCCCCCCACGCGGCTCAGACGGCTCTTGGGGAGAAAGCGGGGTTCGACGGCGAAGTTCACGCCGACGTTGTCTCGGGCGGCGTCGACCATGAAGCCGGCGCTGATCAACAGCGATTCGCCGATCCGGGTGACCCCGAACGTCTGCCCGATGTTTCCCTCGCCGCCGAGGTCCACCGAGGTGCCGAACCACGAGACCCACTTGGGACTCATCCAGTAGCTGTACGACATGGAAAGGATCTGGTGGCTGATGGGGCCTTCCAGCAGGCGGAGCCCCAGGTAAAGGCTGCCGCGGGGTGGCCGGCGGAGGAATCCGCCGAAGGTGACCACTTGCTGCCCGTCGGTAAAGAAATCGAAAATCCCTTCCGAGAGCAGCGTCAGCCGGTCACCGACGTGCCAGCGGAAATCGTAGTCCCACAGGCCCAGTCCTTTGCCGAAGTTGTCGCGCGCATCGTCGGGAAACCAGGTGGCGTTGGTATCCAGCACGATCCAGTCGATGATCCGCCGCTTGCCCGGCATCCCCCGCTTCGTCTGCCACCGCTGCCGAACCCCCATCCGCAAGGCCATCAGGTCGTCGGCGATTTCGGTGCTGGGCGAGGTGACCCAGCCGCCTATTCCGGTCCGCAGGGCGTAGAACCGTTCGTCGAACGGCCGCTGAACAGTGGTCAGTCCGAACGTGTTCATCGCCAGCCGGCGGCGGAAGGCCTCGATCGAATCGTCGTCCAGCGGATCGTAAAGCGGCAGCATACTGAGGTCGCGATTGGCATCGGCAAAGGCGAACTCGGCGTCGAAGACCACCTTGTGCGCCAGCCCGTGTACGTTCAGCAGCGTGTTCTCGACCGTCGGGTTGGCCCGCCACATGGGCATGCTGGCCCGCACGCCCGTCTGCCAATACGCCCGCTGGAGGTCGTCGCCGTAGATGTCCTCTCCCCAGTGGGCCAATTCACCCAGGGCGTAGGGGACCACCTTGACCAGTCCCAGTTGAAACGGCCAGTCGATCTCCTGGCGGGTGGCCAGGCGTTCGCCCTCAGGTGAGCCCGGCTCCCACGGCAGCAGATTCCAAGACTGGTACGCCGGCAAAGTCGTATCCGGTGTATCGGTCGTGCGGAGCCGGGCGAAGCCGACGTGAGAATGTTCGTACCAGGTAAACACGTCGTGAAACAGCGACTGACCCAACCAGAAATGATCGCCCCGCGGGAGCCACTCGGTTTGGGTGAAGAAGTCGTTGAGCCTCACGTCGGCGGTCACGCTCCAGGAGGTGTTATCGCGGATACGCTTCAGCTCCAGCCCGGTGGTCTGGTCCTTCAACTGGTCCCACTCGCGTTTGTAGAACTGTTCCAGGAAGTTCCGGTCGCTGATCCAGCCGAGCTGGCCGGATAGCCGGAAATCGGCGGGCAGTTGCTGACGGTGCTGCCAGAAGAGGCGGAAGCGGTAGTCTTCCTCGGGCTCCAGGCCGTAGCGGCCCCGGCCGAGGTTGTCCAGGCCGTCGTCTTGAATCCCCCAGTAGTCGATCAGGCCCGAGGCGGGAGTGGGAAAGGTGAACAGGCGGTCACGGCTGTAGACGAACGTGGTTCCGTGGCCGAAGCCACGCTCGCCCAGGTAGTCGAAGCTCACGTCCCAATCGGTCCCCCCGGGCGGATTGCGAATTCCCAACAACTCGTATGCGTCCCAGTCGGTCAGGATCTGCGTGCCGTAGACCCGGTCGTTCTTGATTCGCGCCCGGCGGATGTAAAACGTCGGATCGTCCAGGTTGGTGGCCAGCGTGGGCCAGTAGAAGACGGGCACCGGCCCGAGAAACAGGAAGTTGTGCCGCGAGGTGGCCAGTTTTTGATGGTCGACCACCGGCTGGCCCGTCTCCGGGTCGGCCAAAGGTTGGCCGCTCAGGGGATCGAACGCCGGGTGCTGAATGTCCTCATAATAGACCTCGCCGGACTGGATGCGATAGCCGGGCCGGCCCATGCGGCTGGAGGTGATGAACGTGTTTTGGGCGAAGAAGTGGCCCCGGCCGGTCTGCTGCAACACCTCGGCCTGAAGCCGCAGCAACCCCTCATATTCGCGGACCGGCGTGAGCATCTCGGCTTCGAGCACGGTGCCCACCTCGTTGGCCACGTCGTAGTACATCCGCTTGGCACGGATCACCCGCTCCCCCTGGCGGAAGACGATGTTGCCCTCCATGTAGATCTCCAGGGGGATGCTCTCGTCTTGAAACGACTGTTGCCTCAAATCCAGCTCGTGCAGGCCGGTGGTCCAGATCACCAACCGATCGGTCGAAACGTCGATCGAGCCGAATTCCGACAGCCCGTCCACGATCAGGTTCACGCCCCCGTCGATCACGCCGATCCACTGGTCGCTATTTGGATCGGGGAACCACTCGGCCCGGACCGGAACGTCGCTGCGCCGGAAGGCGCGAATTCGCCGCGTGCCGGCCGGCAGCGGCCCGCCGGCGGCAGGCTCCGCTCCACCCGCACCCGTAAACTGCGTCCGCCGCACCGCACCGGCAAATGCCGGGTCGCGGCACTGCATCCCCCGCTGATAAACCGCCGGCTTGACCTGCGGTTCCCCGGCGGTCTGCGCGGCACGAATCTGAATCTCCGCGCCGGTGTAGAAGCGGCCCAGCCAACTCCGGTCGGTCAGACTGGTCGGGCTGCGCTGCTCGCCCAGCTCGACCTTCACTTCGCCCTCCAGGTAGGCAATGACCTTGCTGCGCCGCCTCGGCGTGTCGTGGGCACGGTCGATCCAAAGGACGGCTTCCTTGCTTCGGGCAGAACCTGCTCCCTGGCAGATCCGGCAGTTGCCCCGCAATACCCATACTTCGTAGGCCCCCTGCCGCCAGTGGTTGGCCGCCTCGGCGGCGATCACGATCGGCTCGTCCAGGTCAGGCTCGGGCAGTTCGACCTGGGCCGCGGCGGGCACCGCGCCCAGGGCGGCCGTGGCCGCGATGATCCAACACGTGATCGCCCGCAATCCGTCCCTGCGACGAAGTCCGCGCGCAGCAGCCCCGGCTGCGCGCAGCGACGGCGCCGCACGCCGGACACTGGCCGGGCTGTTCGGCAGATGGCGTTTCAGCAGACTGGCATCCTTGCTCACCCGGGCTGCCGCACCTGGGCAACCCCGGTCCGAGGTGCAAGACCGCAGTGGGAAAAGTCGTTGGGTGAAAAGCCCCCGAATTCGGGCGGGCCAGATTATAGGGAGGAGTGCCCAGTGGATCAAGGCGGGTTCGCCGGCCTGGGTATTGACGCAAGTTGGCTACTGACAACGACTTGTTGCCCATCGGTCGTTTAGCGGCCGGGCTTGCCCGGCGTTGCCGTGGCGGGGGCCGGCGGTGTCCTGCTGCGTGCCAACGCCGCCGCCGCGGCCAGGGCCACCACCGGCGTCAGGGGGGCCCGCATCCGAAGGTTGCTCCAATACAGGGTGTGGACGGCCGTCAGACATCCGGCCAACAGCAGCCCCCAGAACCACGCCGACCGCCGTCCGCGGCGGAATACGACCCAGACGCCGGCCGCCGCCAGCAGCAGCTCTACCAGATACCAGAGCCCCACGGCGTAGCGCGCCCCAAGTCGCATCGGTCCTTCGTCGGTATCAACCTGGTGGGGCAGCGGCCCCCACAGCCGCCCCACGCGGACCAGGCACGCATAGAAGAACATGCCCGGCTCCCGGCCGATGTTCTCCCAGGCTTCGGCGTAGGCCCGCCGATTGGCCCCCAGTTCGTCGGCCAGCGCACGTTTGCGCCAGGTCTCGGAGAACTCTTCAGACTCTTCTGCCTTCCACACGCTACCCCATGCACCGGTGCGAAGATACTCGTAGAACTGCGGGTTGTTGCCCAACAACAGCGTGTAACCGCCGTGGGTGGTGGTGAAGATGGGACGGCCGAATCGGACGGAATTGCGGATCGCCCAGGGACTCAATACGACGACCACTGCGACCGTAAATGCCCCGAGAACCTTCAACCGCATCGGCCGCGACCGGCCGTAGGCGGGCAACACCACTCCGGCCGCAATCGTCCACACCAAGAATCCGGGCCGGCAGAGTGCGGCCAGGGCCAGCGATCCGCCGGCAATCGCCGCCCGGCCGGCCGAGGGTCGTTCGCCTGCCAAGCTGAGGCTGATAAGCGCCAGCACGGCCAGCAGCGCGGCCGGGGTCTCGGTCATCACTTGCCCAGACTGGCCCAGCAGGATCGGATCGCAGGCGACCAACCCCGCCGCCAGCGCCGCCGGCCACCGGCCCAGCCCCCAGCGTTGCCCCAGAATGAACACCAGCCAGACGGTGGCCAGTCCCACCGCCACGTGCAAAATCCCGATCGCCATGCCGGTGTACTCTTCGGACGCCACGCAGCCGGTAAGCATCAGCGGATACAGGGGCGGTCGATAGGCGGTGGGAGTCTGCCCATCTCCGAAAGTCCCGTGCTGGAGAAGGTTCTCGGCCAGCCGCCGGTACCCGTCCCGATCGTCATCCAGCGCGCCGGGCATCAACACCAGCGCGCCGCCGCGGAACAAAAGCGACCAGGCGAGAAGGGCCCACAGGATGTACCGCGCTTGGCGGGCACCGCTGCAAGCTGCCCCGTCCGGTCGTGGTTCATCACCCATCGCTGGTCACCCGCTCCCGCCGCGGCACAGCAGAATACCCGTCGAGCGTGACCCCGCTGCGGATCTGCGGTCGGCGGTCGGATTCGGCGCGCGGTCACCAAGGAGGATCAACGGGCAGGTTGCGCTTGCCCGCCCGGAGCAGGTCGCTTCTTGGCCAG
Organism: uncultured Planctomycetaceae bacterium; assembly: GCA_964618095.1. Lineage (GTDB taxonomy): Bacteria > Planctomycetota > Planctomycetia > Pirellulales > Thermoguttaceae > CAZUAM01. The sequence goes on from CAZUAM010000213.1 coordinate 6,570, forward strand.
CGGCTTGATCCGGATATTGCGAAACCACACGTTGGCCCCGTGGTCCTGGAGACCGACATGGCCTTCGCGTTTGAACTGTTTGAGTGGGGTTCGGAATTTGTTCTTGGAGCCGTCGGGGTTTTTGTGGGGCTCGGTCCAGCGATCCAGGTCCATCGCGATGATCCGTTGGCCGTTCATCTCGATCGTAATCTTGTTGTCCACGGCGGCGATTGCCACCCGGTTCCACTGGCCGTCCTTGACCACGTCCTTGCTGGGGGCCAGGGCGTCATAGACGGCTCCGCAGCTATGCTTGCCCGGCTTCTCGACCGCACGATAGACCTGCATCTCGAAGCCAGTTTGCACGCAGTCTTTGGGATCGTCGGTGCGGAAGAAGATCCCGCTGTTGCCTTCGGTCTTGAATTCCATCTCCAGGATGAAGTTGCCGAATCGCCGTTTTGTCCAGATCATTCCGGCCCCGGGCTTGCGGACCAAGGCGCCTTTCTCGACGACCCAGCCGGAAGCCGGCGTCTTGCCGGAGGCGGCTTGCCAGCCGCTGAGGTCTTTGCCGTTAAAGAGTGTCTGCCATTTCTGCCCCTCCGTCGCCTGCCGATTCTCGGCCGCAAAACCGGAACTGCATACCGATAGCAGGAGGGGAATTACGATGATTGAAGGACGATTCATGCTTGGCTCCTTGTAGCGAAAACGGTAAAGGAATCTGCGACTCTTCTGCGGGTTTCCCGCGTCAGAACACCCCCGAATCCTACCTGATGCAAAGTCCGATTGTCAAGCTGGGGGCGCGGCGGAGGGCTGCTATTGCTGCAGCGAATACAGCAGCACGTTGAGCCCGATCCGGGCGGCGTCCTCGCGGACGTAGCCGCGGCACTCCAGCGAATCGTGCTTCTCCAGCGCGCAACTGATGTCGTATCGCGAGAAGATCACCCCCCAGCGATCGCCGAGCTTGATGCCTTCCAGCTCCGGCGGCACTTTCCGCGGCGTGGCCTTCAAGGGCCCGCCGGCGTCGCGGCGCTGCGGATCGCGCCGGGTAACGGTTTTCAGGTCAAAGCCGCCGTAGGTGGGTGTCAGCATCGGGTCGCCGGCCGGGATCGGCTCCAGTTGGCGATCGCTGAAGATGGCCGACATCTCCCGGCGAAACGACTTGGTAAACGCCTCGCTGGCACAGATCGAGTCGGCCAACAGCATCCCGCCGCGCTCCACGTAGCTCTTCAGTTGCTGCCGCTCACGCTCGGTCAGACGGAACTGGTGGCGGCCGTGCATGAATACCAGATGGTGGTCGAACAGCGCATCGTCGGTGATGCTGATCAGATTCTGGCGGGTGCTGACGCGGATCTTCAACTGGCTGCCGGCCGTCTCCAGCAGGTTGACCAATGCCCGCGGCGCCGCATTGCATCCGCCCGGGTGGCGAAGCTTGGCGATGGACAACCGGGCGCGGTCCGCCGAGTCGCTGGGCTGGCGGTCGGTCGGCGTGCTGAGAAACTCCTCCTTGCCCTTCAGTTCCCGATTGGTCGCGTAGGCCAGCACGTTGATGCCGATGGCCAGGGCCGCGTCGATCTGCCCCTGCACCGCGGAAGTGAACTCCTGCTGGCGGCCGCCGCGCGACAATTCCCAAAGGCAGCTCAGCGACGGCCGGGGATTGGCAGGCGGATCGGCCGGGGCATAGACCACACTGGTGCGGCAACCGAACTCGATCCCCCAAAGCGGCCTCAAATGCTTGGGGGCGACCCTCTCTTCGGCGCCCCAGATCGGATGTTGCGGCTCGAGCAAATGCAGCCGGTACTCCGGTTCCGGAAACACCTGTTTCATCAGTTTGCGGAATCCGCCGTCAAAATCCTTGCCGCCGCAGTAGGCCTCGGCGAACAGGAACCCGCCGCGGTCCAGGTAGTCTCGCAGCTTGCGGGCAAGCATCTGTTGCTGGCGGGCGCCGCTCGGCAGGAGGTTTGAATTGCCGCACAAGTAGAGCACCGGCGATTGCAGCAGGTCCTCAACCCCGGCCGCGTAAAGGTCGATCACCTGCCAGGTAAGATCCAGCTCCCAGCGTGACTCGACGAAGCGGGTGAGGTTGTCCACGTCGCTGCGGTGCCGGTTCCAGTCGTTGCGGGGCGTGTGTTTGAGCTTGGCCAGCAGCACGGGACGCCGGCCCTTGGAGAGAAACAACAGGGCCAGACTGGTGCCGATCTGCGGATTGTCTTCGCCCGCCACGCCCTTCCAGAATCCCGAGAGGCGATCCTGGTCCTGCACCAACCATGTGGACCCTTCCCGGTACCAATCGCACGGTTCACCTTTGGCGGTGTAGAAGAACCGCCGGGTGGTAAGCCGTCCCACGCGCTCGAGGCCGTAGAGATAATACAGCCGCCAGGTTGATCCGCGCGTGCCGGGGTTTCGGCTCACGGAGAAGTTGCGTCCCAACCATTGCAGGCCCTGTTCGATGCGATCGTCATCGGCGTCGCTTTGCAGACAGCACTGGATACGGTTGCCGTCGGCCTTGGCGTCGCTCTGTCGGACCTTGTCGGAGGTGATCACCAGCGAGGCGACGCCGGCGCAGGTCATGCTTCCCGTGCCGGGGACTTCTTTGAAGTAGCCCCAGGAGCCGTCGATGTTCCGACAGTCTTCCCAGTAGGCCTTGGCCAACCGCCAGGTCTTGCCGTTGACCTTTACGCCTGCACGCTCGGCCTCGTGCAAGGCCAGCAGGGCGAACTGGGAGTTGGAGTTGTCGCCGTTGCCCCAGGTGCCGTACGCCCAGGCCCCCCTCTTCGGCCCTTCTCTGAACTGCGTGCTTTCCAACCAGCGGACGTTCTGGCTGATCTTTGCCCGGTCCAGCTTGCTGCCGGACTTGCAGAGGACCATCGTCTGGAGGGCCACGGCGTAGGTGGCGTTCAGCTTTTGCCCACGGAGGTATTGCAGGGCCCGGCGGACGTGGTCGTCCTCGGGCGGGACGCCGGAGTTGAGCAGTGCCAGCGTGCACAGCGCGGTGACCCCTCCCGACTGCTTGTAGTAGTCGGGCCAGGGGGGGTCGGTTCGCCGCTGCTTCTGTTTGAGGTAGGCCACCCCGCGGTCAATGGCCTCCCGGACCTGCTGTGCCGTGATCTCCGCCCGCAAAGTCGGCACAGACGCCCCAAACACGACTCCGGCCAGCAGGCCGGCGGCAATCGCACGGTTCATGATCGGTCTCCCCGTACCAGGGTGCCAGCGTAGTCACCATAAGTATATTAGAATTCAGCAGTTAAGTAGGCAATACCGGGGGCGCCACCTTGGGCTGTCTTGCGGTCGGACTATACAATAGTAGGATGGGGCAGGTGTAGACGGTCCGAACACGTCTGAAAGAAGGGACTTACGTTGACCACCAAGCCTCGCAGTCTGGGCGACGTCCTCCAGGAGTTCAGCCAGCACCGGCAACTGATGCAGGAGGAGCTGCAGAAGGTGATCGTCGGCCAGGCCGAGGTGATCGAACAGATCTTCGCCGCCGTCTTCACCCGGGGACACTGTCTGCTGGTGGGCGTGCCCGGCTTGGCCAAGACCCTGATGGTCAGCACACTGGCGCGGATCCTGGACATCCGCTTCAAGCGGATCCAGTTTACGCCCGACCTGATGCCGTCGGACATAACGGGCACCAACGTGCTGGAGGAGGACGAGCGGGGCCGGCGGGATTTCCGCTTTGTGGAAGGGCCGATCTTCACCAGCGTCCTGCTGGCCGACGAGATCAACCGCACGCCGCCGAAGACCCAGGCGGCGTTGTTACAGGCGATGCAGGAGCGGGAGGTGACGGTCGGGCAGAGCACCTACCCGCTGCCCGACCCCTTCTTCACCATCGCCACCCAGAACCCCATCGAGCAGGAAGGCACCTACCCGCTGCCGGAAGCGCAGTTGGACCGCTTCATGTTCAACATCAAGGTCGACTACCCCACGGCAGAGGAGGAGGAA
>CAZUAM010000214.1:0-926 GCA_964618095.1 uncultured Planctomycetaceae bacterium
AGCGCGAGTCCAGTCGAGCGCTGCATGTCGCCCACTGCGAGGTCTGGCAGGCGACCGGCAGCTTCGAGGGAAAGGGGGGCCCGGCCATGCTGTTCATGCAGCTCAACGCCGAGGACTTCGACAAGGAACAAATGATGGCCGTGCTCGAATCGATGAAGTGACGAGCTGCCTGATTCCATCCCTGGTCGGGCGCCGCTTCTCACCGTCCCAAGACTTCGCGGATCCGCGCAGCCACCGCTCCCTCGGCAAGCGCCGCCTCGAACCCCTCCAGGTCGGCGTACAGCGCGTGGCTCAAAAACTTCACCGACCAGTTGTGCGCCATCGGGCTGACGGCGATCACCGCCGTGCCGTGCCGGTAGGCCTCCCACATCTCGATGGCCGTGCCCATCGACGCCTCGGGCAGAAAGGCCAGCAAGACGTCGATCTGGCGGCACATCTCGTTGTGCCGGAAGAAGACCCGCCGCCCGGTGGCCTCATCGTAGTTGATCGAATCGGCGTGCTCGGCCCGCGGATCGTAGATTTCGGCCTCTGGAAACTCGACCTCGAGCAATCGCTTGATCTGCTCGCGATAGTCCTGGTTGTGCACCAGTGCTTCGGTGTGGGAGCCCTGTATAATGCCGGCCAGAAAGAAACGCATGGGATGAGGGTTGAGGGTTGAGGGATGCGGGTTGAGGAGTCGTTTAGCGGCCGCCGGCACGGCGGCCCGGTTCAACGACCAAACTCGCCCCCCACGATTCCTTGCGGCTTGCGGAAAGCGAACGATACGCTTAGAATAAAGCGTTTGATATTCTTTGCAAGACCTCCGGACTTCAAGCGACTGCCATGACGAAGCAACACATCGACAGAGCCGAACGGTTGGTCGTGGAGTTGCTGTCCATTCCCGGCGGCAGCGGGCAGGAAGCTCGCGTGATGAAGTTCATCACCAA
>CAZUAM010000214.1:936-10457 GCA_964618095.1 uncultured Planctomycetaceae bacterium
CCAAGAGACTCCGCCAGGCCGGTGCACCGGCCGCGGCCATCCAGTTCGACCAGGCCCATCGTCGCAGCCCCCACGGCGGCGAAATCGGCAACCTGGCCTGCAAGCTACCGGGCACCGTGCGAGGCGGCCGCCGAATGTTGATGGCCCACGTCGACACGGTCCCGCTTTGCCAAGGTGTCCGGCCGGTCCGCCGCGGTCGCTGGATCGTGCCGGCCGAGAAGCACACGGCCTTGGGGGCCGACGACCGCTCCGGCTGTGCGGTGGTGCTGGCCGCGGCCTTGGAGATCCTCCGCGGCAAACTACCCCACCCGCCCCTGACCTTCTTCTGGACGGTCCAGGAAGAAACCGGCCTGCACGGCGCTCGCCACGCACGGCTGGGGATGTTGGGCAAACCGCAGTTGGCGTTCAACTTCGACGGGGGATCCTCCCAGCGGCTCTGCGTCGGAGCGACCGGCGGCTATCGCATGGAAATCCACATAACCGGCATTGCCAGTCACGCCGGCGGCTCACCCGAAGACGGCGTCAGCGCCATCACCATCGCCTCGCTGGCGATTGCCCAACTCCATCAGGAAGGCTGGCACGGACGGATCGAGAAGAACGGCCGACTGGGCACCAGCAACGTGGGAGCCATCCACGGCGGCGACGCCACCAACGTGGTCACCCCCCAGGTAGAACTCCGCGCCGAGGCCCGAAGCCACGATCCGGCCTTCCGCCGGCGGATCGTCCGCGCGATCGAGCGGGCGTTCCAGCGGGCCGCCCGAAAGGTCCGAAACCGCCAAGGCGCTTCCGGCGACGTCCGCATCGACGGCCGCCTGGACTACGAGGCCTTCAAGTTGGCCGACGACGAGCCGTGCGTCGGGGCGGCCGAGAGGGCCGTCCGTCAGCTCGGCGGCCAACCGGTCCGCTCCATCTCCAATGGCGGCCTGGATGCCAACTGGATGACCGCCCGGGGAATCCCCACCGTCACCCTGGGTTCCGGCCAGAAGGACGCTCACACGGTCTCCGAGCGGATGGATCTCGGCCAGTTCCGTCAGGCGTGCCGGATCGCCCTGCGATTGGCCACCGGGACGGAGTGATCGCGTCGCGGGCGTCGTCCCCCGCGGCTCGCTTGGCCGGCTCTACTGGCCAGCCGCAGGAAAATCGGTTATACTGGGCATCTGAGGGCGGATTGGTCCCTCACGCGACGTATCCATCTGGGCCACGTCAGCCGGCGGTCTTGTGCCTGCCAACCCTTGCGGGGGGATAAAAATGGCTCGTAAAGTGTTGAATCGGAAAGAGTTACGACAAGAGGGCGAGAACGCCGGACGACAGGAAGCCGAAGAGAAAAAGACGGCCAAGAAAATCGTCAAGAAGAAGGCAACAACCAAGCGGAAGAGCCGCGCCAAGGCCACCAAGGAGGTCCGGCTGAAGGCCTTCTGGGGCGTCTTCAACCAATCGCTTCGGCGGGTTGCCCTGTTTGAGTACAGCGAGCGGAAGCAGGCCGAGAAGAAGGCCAAGGACCTGAGCGCATCGCAAAAAACCCCGCATTTTGTCCAACTTGCCAAGGAAGTGATCGAGGAGTAGAGCAGCCAACGCGCCCGTCCGCCCCTGCGTTTGAGGGGATCTCGAAGACGGTCGCCAGCCAGGTATGCTCCGCCGGCGCTTGACACGCGGCGGCGACCGGAATTAGCCTTGGAAACAGTCTGGGGTGCACCGCAGCGGGTAAGCTCGATCATGAAACTGCTGCACGTTTCCGGAAGGGTTTGCCTGGTTGTTGCGGTAGGCCTCCTCTCAGGCTGTGATCGCTCGCAGAGGGTCCCGCTCCCGCAGCGGCCGACGACCGTAAAGGTCGACGAGCTTCCCGAGCTGGGCGATGCGATCGGCCCCTTGGACGGGCAGCGGATCGAGGTGGCCCCCCCGAAGGGCTGGCACGTCCCCGCGCAGAGCAGCCGCTGGATCGTCCGCTTCACGGCCTCCGAGCAGACGAGGTACCCGAGCATCATCGTCAGGGCGGAAGACCACCAGGGCATCTTCAACGTCTCCAGGGCCAACGTCGATAGATTTGCCGAGCAGATTGCCGACGCGTTTGAGAAGGACAAGTCGGCAGCCAAGCAGAGGATGACCATCGCCCCGATCGAGATCGGCCGCTTTGTGGGCGTCAGTTACCGGCGTCGGGGAAGGGCACCATACGGGATCAAGAAGGTCATTGTGGAGCGGCTCCTGCTGGACACCGTGGCGGCGGGGCGGAAGTACACCATCGAGCTGCAAACCCGAGAAGGAGATCTGGACAGGTACCGGCCCCATTTGTTCGCCGTGGCCGCCGGAATCAAGTTCCTTCAGCCGGAGTCGGGCGACAAAACCCGGCAACCGGATGCGGGCTCGCAGCTCGAATTGATCGAGGAAGATGAAGCGTAGCGAACGGCCGTTGACACAGCGGTGGGAACCGGCAGCAAAGCAGATTGGCGGAAGTGCTGACCATGGAATTCAAACAAGGACAGACTGTTGGAATTGACCTGGGGACGACGTTCTCCTCGATTGCCCAATTGGACGACCAGGGCACTCCCATCTCGATACCCAACGAGGACGACGAAGTCGAAATCCCCAGCCTGGTGGTGCTGGTGGAAGGCGGGCGCGTGATCGTGGGGCCCAGCCGGATGCGGGCGGCCATGGAAGACCCCGATCACGTGATCGAACGCATTAAGCGTCACATGGGCGAGAGCAAGTACCAGCGGACCTTTGACGGAAAGGACATCACGCCCGAGTTCGTCTCCGCCTTGATTCTCAAGAAGCTCCGCCAGGACACCGAAAAGCGGATCGGCAAGATCAGCAACGCGGTGATTACCGTCCCCTATTACTTCAACGATGCGCGGCGCAAGGCCACCCAGGACGCGGGCCGGATCGCCGGGCTGAACGTGATCGACATCATCAACGAGCCCACCGCCGCCACGCTCACCTACGCCTGGCACCGCGGGGAATTGGGCGCCGCCGGACCGGGCGGCGACAAGCCCCAGACGGCGCTGGTGTTCGACCTCGGCGGCGGGACCTTCGACGTCACGGTGGTCAATTACACGCCCACCCATTTCCGGGTCCTGGCCACCGACGGCGACGTTTACCTGGGCGGGGTGGATTGGAACGAGCGGCTGCTGGACTACTTGGCCGAGGAATTCAAGGCCCGCCACGGAGTCGATTTCCGCGAGTCCCCCGCCGCGGTGCAGATGATTCGCAACGACTGCGAAATGGCCAAGATTGAGCTTTCCGAGAACCCTCAGACCTCGACCACCTTTCGGCACGCCGGAAAGACCCTTTCGGTGACCGTCACCAGAGACCAGTTCGAGGCCATGACCGCCGACCTGCTCCAGCGAACCGCCGACACCACGGAGTTGGTGCTGAAGGAGGCGGGGATCAGCGCCGGGCAACTCGACGCGGTGGTGATGGTGGGTGGCTCGACGCTGCTGCCGCAGGTACCCAGGATGCTCGAAGAGCTCACCGGGCAGAAGCCGCATGACGAGATCTCGCCCCACACCGCCGTCGCCCAGGGCGCCGCCATCCATGCCGCCATCCTAGAGGCCAAGCACCGCGGCGACCAGAGCGAGCTGGCGGAGAAGGTCCGCAAGATGCTGGCCGCCGTGAAGCAGGAGAACGTCAACTCGCACGGGCTGGGGATTCTGGCCACCAATCCCAAGTCCAACAAGGAAGTCAACCACGTAATGATCCCGCGAAACACCCGGCTCCCCTTCGAGGTCCGGCAAACCTTCAAGACCAAGCGAGACAAGCAGCAACGGGTGACCATCCAGGTGATCGAGGGGGACGCCCCCGACCCGATGGCCTGCTCGCTGTTGGGCAAGTGCAAAATCACCGAGCTGCCTGCGGATCTGGCCAAGGGCTCGCCCATCGAGGTCACCTATGCCTTCGACGCCTCGGGACGGATCAGGGTGCGGGCGGAGGAGAAAACTGCCGGAAAGGAGGCCTCGATCGAGATCGAACGCCGCGGCGGACTCGACGACCAACAGATCGACGCCTACACACGGCTGGCAAGCGAGTATACAGTGGAGTAGGCGGCAAGCAGTAGGCAGAAGGCAGAAGGCAGAAGGCAGAAGGCAGGAGGCAGAAGGCAGGAGGCAGGAGGCAGAGGGCAGGAGGCAGAGGGCAGCAAGTAGGAGGCGGTGGGCAGTGGGCAGGACGGATCGTAAGAGGCCACCCCCCGCGACCAATCAGACCGCCGTACCGGCGGCCGCTAAAAGTTTCCCATAATCAACGCGTTCAGTCGCCTGCTGTCCTTTTGAGCCCTAATCCCTGGCCCCTAATCTCTGACCCTTAACCCTCAGCGCTGCCCCCCATGCTTGAACGCCTCGACGTCTATCGCAACTGGCTGGGTATTACGGAAGCGGCGCGGCCGCTGAACTACTACCAACTGCTGCGGCTGAAGTCCTTTACGGACGACACCCAGAAGATCCGCACCCACTACCGAAAGATGAACGCCCACGTGCGCAAGTTTGCCACGGGTGATTACGCCGCGGAGTCGCAGGAATTGTTGAACGAGCTGGCCAGGGCGATGCTCTGCCTGACCGACGTCGGGCGAAAGCGCGAGTACGACGCGTCGCTGGGGCGGAAGGACGTAGCCAAAGGCCGGCAGCGCACGCTGGAGGAGATCCTCCTGGCCGGCAAGACGATCGACCGCGGCCAACTGGACAAGGCCCGAAGCTACGCGGAGGCCGTGGGCCTGGAAATCCGCGACGCGTTGGTCCAGCAGAAGACGGCCGCCGCGGACGTCGTCATGCTGGCCTATGCCGAGTCGCTCGGATTGCCTTACATCGAGCTGGAAGACGTGGGGGTGGACGAGGAGCTTGTCCCCCGGGTGCCTCCCACGCTCGCCCGACAGCACTCCTGCGTGCCGGTGATGGCCGACGAGGGCCAGTTGCTGATGGCCTCGCCCAATCCACTGATTCCCGACGTGGAGGAAGAACTCCGCCTGCGTTTCAACATGCCGGTGCGAACCGTGTTGTGCACGCCGGCCAGCATCAACACGGTCGTCGCCAAGTATTACCCGCGCGACGCCGCCGCCCTCCCCGCGGCAACGGCCCCGAAAAAACCCGCCGCCCAGAAGGCGCCCCAGCAGCAAGAGCCGCTCTCGCCACTCTCGCGCGAGGAAAAACTCAAACGCCACGGCATGTTTGCCGTGATCGGCTTCAACGTCACCGTGATCCTCTGCATGATCTCTTTGGTGATCCTCCGGGGCGGTCTGTCCGCCCTGGGACGCTGGGATTTCGCGATCACCGTCCTCCTGGCGATCGTCGTGGCAGCCGCCACCTTCAAGATCTCCGCCTGGAAAGACCTTTAGGGCATTGGGCCCCCTTTCTCTCCGGGGTAGAATACTATTGAGTCCTGCCTTGCGAATGATCGGGGCGCCGGCGGCAGCTTGTCTGCCGCTGCCTGAGTGCAAGGGCGGGCAAGCCGCCCACGGCACCCACTAGCACCAAACGGTTTTTCGGGCCGAGTTGCGTTAACTTTGAGATCTCACACTCCTCGTTCCCACGCTCTGCGTGGGAACGGGTCACCACGACGCTCCGCGTCGCAAATCAGGACGCAGAGCGTCCACCGGCTGCGTTCCGACGCGGAGCGTCGGAACGAGAAACGTGACCTTCCGAGGTTTACCGAAATGGTGCACAAAAACCGTTTGGTGCTAGCTCCTTGTCCGTGCAGGACTCAATAGCATGCCCCCATTCATGCCTCCAGACCTTTGGCCCCGGTTGCGGATTCGACAGCCCGAACGTAGCCTGGGAAGGGTCTCTCGACGAGGAGGGTCATCATGGCGACAGGACAACGTGCGGCTGCCCTGCTCCTGGCAGGAATCACGGCCACGATAAGCTGGGTCCATCTCACCTGTGTCCCGGCGTTGGGCCAAAGCACGCCGAGTTATCGGCTCGGAAGCGTGGACCTGCGCCAGCAGGTTATCTGGGGAGCTGAGTGCCGGCGGCCGGCGGGCCGTGGGCTGGCCTTTGGGGGACAGGATCAGGACGCCGAGGACGGCCGCCCTCATACACGAGTTCTGGCGGAGGGCCGGTGGACGGCCATCCATCGAGAGCTGCGCACGGCGAATCCTCTACAGTCGCTACACGATCGGGCCCGGTTGCTGCGCAACCTCGTGAAGAACGCCCGAGCCCGCGCCCGCTCCGCCTATTTCGAGGGAAGGCCGGAGGAAAACGAAGCGGCCTTTCTGCGAGACGAGATTGGTCGGCGGCACGCGGAGCTTGTCGAGCGGTTGGAATCTCTGAGCGCAGATCTGGCCAAAGTAGAGGGCGACGAGTACGTCCGTGGCCAAATCCGGTTTGCCTTGGGACATCTTAATCGGGCGAAGGCTTGTCTCGTTCCCTTTGCCCGGAGAGTGAGCGCCGAGGGAATCAAGCAATGTCGCGAGGCACAGATTCACGTGGAATTGGCGGCCCAGGCCCTGGATGCCGAACCGCCGCCGAGGGCGATCGAGTGCGGCCTTCCTCGCCAACAAGAACAAAGGATCACGCCGCCGTGCGGGATCGTCTACGACGCGAAAACCGGCCTCTACGTCGTTTTCGGCGGCGATCACCTCGACTACTTGACCAACGACACGTGGCTCTTCGATCCGTCCCGGCGGAGATGGTTACAGCGTCATCCGCAGGGGGCTCCGCCGCCGCGGGCGAATCATCGGCTTGAGGCGGTCGGAGACGGCGAAATCCGGATGGCCGGTGGCTACACGTACACGTCGAACACGGACTACTGCGGCGGGCAATACGCCGACCTGGAGGACGGCGACTGGATCTACGAGGTCGAGAGCAACACCTGGAGCGGGGGAAAGCTCGTCGCGCCCGACAGCCGCGTCTACCGCGCCGGGCCCTTTCACCCGGATTACTACCTACAGGGAGAGAGACCCGATGCGGCGGCGTTTCAAGCCTGGCTTAAGCGGTTGCCGACGAACCGCTGGTTGCCGACCAATCCGCCTTTTCGACCGCGGCTGAACCGCGATTGGGGCACGGCCCGGATTGACCGGGATCGCGACCTGATGCTCCGCTGGAGCGGTGGTCATTCGGCCCATGGCGGGACGGACGTGCCACACTTTCATTTCGCTACCAACCGCTGGGAGTTGCCTTTTGCAGTCGAGTTCCCCTTAGGGCAGCTCTACAGCAACACGAGCTACCCGCGCGGGCCGAATTTCAATCTCCGGCCCTGGATGACCGGCCACACCTATCAGAACTACGCCTACGATCCGCCCACCAAGAAGCTCGTCAAGGCGGGCCGGCCGCGGTACTTCTACATCTACGACCCCGACGTCGGCGACTGGATCGGCCGCGGAGAAAAACCGCCGGCGATGATCTACAATAGCTGCTTCTACGATCTCACCCTGGTGGCCACGCCCCATGGAGCGGTCTCTTGGGGGAAGAACGGTCGGGTCTGCCTGTTCGACGGCAAGCTACCGGCCTGGAACGAGCTGGAGCTATTGGGTGACGACCTGCCGGGAGCCTGTGTCGATAATTCGACGATCGCCTACGACAGCCGGCGCGACCGCGTGCTCATGTTCCGCAAGCCGTATGGAAAGGTTCCGTACGACGGGCAGGTGTACTCGCTGAATATGAAGACGCGGGTCGTGAAGGCCTTGTTGCCGGAAGGAAAAGAGCGTGCCCACACGTTGGCCTACATCGATCGCTGCTGCTACGACCCCGAGCACGACCTGGTGCTTTTGGCGAGCTATCTGACCGATCGGGGCGATCAGACGCCCACGCCGGCCTACGATTGCGCCGGGAATCGCTGGATCGAACTCGACGTTGGGTATGAACTCAGCCAGCGCAACGGCCGCCCGGAGCGCAAGTTCCCGCACGGGCGTTCTTGCGGCATCATGTTCGATCCGAAGCGCAGGCTCATCTGGGGCACGGACACGAACAGCCAGGTTTACGTGCTTCGTCTCGACACCACGGCAGCCGACGCGAGGGCGCTCGAGCAATAGCTGTGCTGGCACCGCGTCACGGGTCTTGCTCAATCACTTTTCCGCTTGCGCCGATCCTCAATCGGGATCCGTGCCCGGATTGTGTTTCCCTCCAATACGACCTTGCCCACCGATTCTTCAATCAGGATTCCGACGGTTTGAGTTGCCGACTCGTCGGCCCGAGTGTCGCGGATCGTGTTGCCGCGGAACACCAGGTCGTTGGTCTGGCCGCGAATGCGGATTCCGGCGGCGGGGCCTTCTGCGCCGTTGTTCTCGATGAGGTTTTCCTCCAGCCGATTTCGATGGGCTGCCATTCCCAGGGTTTCGTTTCGGAAGAAGACGCCGTTGCTGCCGTTGAAACGTACGCGGTTGCGTCGCAGCAGATTGTCGGAGTCCTTGTGGCCGATGGAGATGCCGAAGCGGCCGTTGCGTTCCAGCAGGTTCTCTTCGAACAGCCCGTGCCGTACCCGCCAGCAGAGGAACAGCCCGTCGGTTCCGTTGGCTCGGGCGATGCACTTTCGAATCGTCGGCCGCTGGGACCCGCTGCCGGGATGCAGGCCCAAGAACGCGTTGTTTTCAGAGATGCAATTGACCACCGTGACGTCGTTGGACTGCTGGAAGCTGATGCCGTCGCCGTTGTAGTTGCGAGCCACGCAGCCCTCGATCGCGGTGCCGAAGGCCCGATAGAGGAAGATCCCCGCCCCGCGGCAGCCGTTCAGGTGGACGTTCGACTGCTTGTTTCCATCGACGGTGAGGTTTTCGACGCGTGCTTCCCGCAAATCGTACCCGCTGACGACCGGGAAGACCGTGGCGGCCTGGGCGTTGTTGTTGACCATGCAGTCGGCCATCAGGGGCTTATCGATGGAAAACGTGTTTCCCCGGCGGCCGGTAATCCGCGCGACGGTGACGTGGAATCCTCCGGCGCGGTCGTCCCAAACGGCGACTCCGTAGCCCGCCTCGAAGCCCGTGGCGTCCTTGACGGTAATCTGCTCCTCGCCGAAGTCGCCGTCGAGCATCAGGGGAGAGCGAGCACAGGCCGCCTTGCGCAAGACGGTCTTCTTACCCTGTCCTCGGACAGTGACGTTGGAGCGCAGGTGCAGCGAGTCCCGCATCAGGAACTCTCCTTCGCCGATCTCGACCGTCCCTCCGCCTAAGGCGGCAATGTAATCGACGGCCGCCTGGAGCACCCGATTGTCGGCTCCCACCAGGTCTGCACCCTTTCGTCCTGCGGTGATGCGCGGCAGCACGTCCATGGCCGAGTGCATGGCGTGCGGCAGTTGCTGTTGGCCGGCCCCGGGAGAGAAATCCGGCTCGGCTTCCGACGCCAAGGAGAACCCGCTCCCGACGAGCAAGGCCGCGGCAACGCACACCACAGATCTGCCAGTCCTTTTCATGATTCACCTCCGATTGCACTTGATCAAAGGAAGCAGCTCGCGACGCTTGTGGGGTCTGTTTCTTGAATAACGAATTCCGGTGGAAAAAGGGGTCGGGGCTAGTTTGTGCGAAGCATCCTTCGGGCCGTGCCGGCAAATTAGACCCGACCTGGGGTGTTCAGTTTGTAGCTGTTAGGGCAAGTTGGTTTGTACCTAGT
>CAZUAM010000215.1:0-7434 GCA_964618095.1 uncultured Planctomycetaceae bacterium
ACTCCAGGGCCACCAGTTCGGTGGTTCCGATCACCACGCCGTCGGCGCCCAGGGCGATGGCCTTGGCGGCGTCCCAGGCCGTGCGGAGACCTCCGGAAGCGACCAGGGTGATCTGGTCGCGGATCCCCTCCTCCTGGAGGAAGCGGTGGACCTTGGGGATGGCGTACTCGATGGGCATGGCGATGTTTTTCTTGGCTATCTCGGGGGCGGCACCGGTGCCCCCGTAGCTTCCGTCGAGGTGAATGACGTGGGCACCGGCGTAGTAGCTACCCACCGCGACCATGTCCACGTCGCTGGGGGTCGAGACCTTCACCGAGACCAGGGCCTTGGGGTTGATGTGCTTGATCCAGTCGACGTGCTTCTTGTGATCCTCGACCGAATAGACGGAATGGAAGGGGAAAGGCGAGAACAGGGAGCTGCCTTCGACCGCCTCGCGCATCCGGGCCACCGCCGGGGTGACCTTGTCGCCCAAGAGGTGACCGCCCAGGCCGGGCTTGGCGCCCTGGGCGTACTTGAACTCCACGATCCTGACGCGCTGGATCGTCTCCTCTCTGACCCCGAACAGCCCCGTGGCAACCTGGGTGATCACGTGATCGTCGTACTCTTCGAGCTCTTCGGGATAGCCGCCTTCTCCGCTGCACGTGAAGGAGTTGAACAGCCGATAGGCCCGGGCCCTGGCCAGCATGGTGGCCAGGCTGATCGAGCCGAAGCTCATGCCTCCTCCGTAGACGGGCAGGCCGATGGTAACTTCGGGCCTGCCGTCGTCACGGCGGTTCAGTGGGAGGCCGAGGTCGATTTCCTCCGGTTTGAGTGCCGGATCAGGCGGTTCGTCGGGAAAGGCAAACCGGATGCGGTCGAAACCGCCCCCGGAAGCGCCGATCTTGTATTCGATCCCCTGCTCCGGGGGGAGGCCGGTTTCGGCCTGGATCCACGTGGCCGTCAGCAGGTCCGCCGTCCAGCGGGGGTCGCCGAAGGTCTTCCAGGAGGGATCGAGTCCGACCCGGAGTGCCCCCGTCGGGCAGTGATCCACACAGAATGACCCTTCGGCCCGGCAGATCCCCGGACCGCGGCAGAGGTACGACTTGGGTGCGAGCATCCTCTTGCCGGCCTTCTTGTGCACGCCGTAGAGACACACTTGGGCACACTTTCCGCAGGCGATGCAGGCCGAGGTTCGCACGACCTTGAATTTTCCCAGCCGGTTGCGGAACCGCGAGGGGCAATGCGCGACAAGCTGCCCGGGGGCGAGATGATCTCCTCGGGCCGTCGGCGGCTCCGCCTCGTCGTCGTCGGACTCCTCGGGACGGGTCTTGCGCGAGTCGGCCAATGAGCGGGTTCTGTTGCCGAAGATGGGAGCGAAGCTCTCGCGTTCCAGGTCGTCGAAGAACATGGCCCGGCCCAACTCGCCGCGGAGCCGGCGGACCTCCCGAAGCCCCATGGCGCCCAAGACCTCGATCATTTGAGAGTGCCAGGAGCCGAACAGATTGACGATTCGCTGGGCGCCCCACTGGACGGGAACGCGGTCGATCGCCACGGGGCAGGTGCTCCTCTGGCCGCAATCCCGGCATACGCGGCACTCGAGAGCTACCAGCAGCGCCAGGTCGACTCCCACGCCGTCGGCCCCGCAGATGATCATCTTGGCCGCATGTTCGGCCATGGCAATTCCGCCGGAGACGAGGACCGTGAGCTGTTCTCGCACGGCGTCGTCGAGGAGTCGGAAGTGGACTTCTTTGGTCAGTTTGGTGGCGAAGTCAGCGCCGCGGTTGCCGAGGCCTCGTCCTTTGTAGTCCGCCTGGAAGTGGAGGATTTCGGCCCCCGCGGCGGCGAGCTTCGAGGCTCGTTCCGGAGCACGCTCATCCAGGGGTACGCGGACCGAGGCGATAATCTCCGTCTGGGAGGATTTCGCCCTCTCGATAGACTGAAGGACCTCGTCAGAATAGGCTATCTCGACGATGGGAATTCCTTCCAGCCCGGCCGGGTCGTCCGTTTGAGGGTCGAACTTGACGATCAGATGTCTGCGGTGGCCAGCCAGGGCACCGACGGCCTCTTCAAAGGATGCTACGGCGAGGGTCTGCAACCTACCGGCGGCCAGGGCGATGGCCTGCCGGGTGGATTTGCCGACGAAGCCGAACGGGGGCACGTCCAGCAGGATCGGGATCGGTATTTCCGCCAGGGCGGGCATCTCGGTAATCAGGTTACCTTCCCGGTCGAACTCCAGGCGGTGGGGACGGCGTCCGAGTTCGATCAAGGTGCTGATGTATTCGCGGCCGTGGATGCCGTCCCTGGTGGGCCGGACAATCTCCGACATGTCGGTCCACATCTCGTCGAATCCAGACTCGGCGAAGGGTCCGCGATAACCTGCACCCGACACGGGGATCCGGCCCGTTGCTGCCTGCTTCCAGACGCTGGCGATCAGCTCCGGCTTCCAGTGGTCGTCGCCCATCCGCTCGAACTGGGGATTGCGTGCGCGAGAGAGGACGTTCTTCTTACATTCCTGGACGCAGCGCATGCAACTGACGCAGATCACGTCGGCGGTGTCAACGATCTGGCGGGGGTCGAATGCGCGTTTTCGATAGACATCGTAAACGCACGAGTCCCGCTTGACACAGCGAAGGCAGCCCAGACACCCTTCAAACTCGATGACGTTGAACTCCGAAACGGGGGCGAATCTTGAGGGAGCTTCGTCGATATCTGCGCGATATTTCGCGGGCATCTTGAGTTGTTGATTCGGCATGGTCGTCTCGCTTGCCGCGATCAGTGTTGCTGGGCTTTCGGCCTGGGGAGCAGACCCGCACGCTCCACCACCTCCGGCAGCAGCTCCTCCGCCTCGATCGCCTGAAGGTGCACGCCCCGGATTCCGGGGATTTCTCTCAAGGCATGGATCAGCTCTACGCTGACGTTGATTCCCTCCGCCCGCGCGTCCGAGGCCGATTTCATCCGACTGATGAGGTCCTGGGGCACCTCCACGCCCGGCACGTTGGCATTCATGTATCTCAGCATGCCGGCCGAGCGCGGGACGATCACCCCGGCAAGGATCGCCACCTCTTCGGTGAGCCCCATCTGGGCGGCCTTCTGGACGGCCTTGGCAAACCGGTCCAGGTCGTAGACGGCTTGAGTCTGGATGAAGTCGGCCCCGGCCGCGATCTTCTTGGCCAGGCGGACGACTCGGAAATCTTCGGGCGGGGCCAGGGGCGTCCACGCCGCCCCGATGAAGAAAGGCGCGGCCGGCTTGATCGCGTCGCCGCCCTGCTGCCGGGCGTCGTCGCGGAGGCCTTTGAGGATGGCAAGGAGCTGGATCGAATCCACGTCGTAGACGTTTTTGCAGCCGGGATGTCCTTGGAGCCTTCCGCCGCCGCCTGCCTTCTGGTGATCGCCGGAGATCGAAAGACAGTTGCGCACCCCCAGCGCCCAGGCCCCGAGGAGATCGGACTGGATGGCGATGCGGTTGCGGTCGCGGCAGGTCATCTGCATCACGGGCTCGAGGCCCTCGTCCAGGAGGATCTTCGCCCCGGCGATGCTCGACATCCGCACCACGGCCGTCTGATTGTCGGTGACGTTGTAGGCGTCGGCGATTCCGCCAACCAGCTTTGCTTTGTTGCGAATCGGCTCGGGATCGGGGCCCCTGGGAGGTCCGACCTCGGCGGTGACGGCGAAATGGCCGTCGGAGAGAACACGTTCCAAACGGCTCCCGGCGCGGAGGTTCATTTTCATTGCCTGAGATCCTCCCGGAGCATCCTTTTGGGTCCTCCGTGCCGGGAATTCGACCAGTCCTTGGGCTTGTGCACCCCGGTCAGCGAGTCGAGAGACCCCCGTGCCCGGGCACGCTCGACGATCAAATTCCAGACGCAATCGGTGTTCTCATCCAGCTCGCACTTGCCGTCCTTACGCGTCCCTCCGCAGGGACCGTTCATGAGACTCTTTGCGCAGCGCGTGACCGGGCAGAGCCCAAAGGTCTCGCCCAGCACGCAATCCCCGCAGGCGGAACAGCGGGCCGTCCATAGTCCCGGCTCTTCGCGGATGGCAAGTGCCGTGGTATTGACGCCCGGATAGACGGGAGTTTCGGGGAACCGCTCGGCCACGGCCTGCACACCGATGCCGCAGGCGAGGCTCAGCACGGCGTCAACCTCCGGGATGATCTCGTCCAACTCCTCGAGGAATTCCCACTCGCACTGCCGCTCCAGGGTCTTTGCCTGGATCTGGACCCGATGGCCTTGCACCTGGAGTGCCATCCGCAGCAGCGGCGCGAGGGTTTCCACCTCCCGTTCCCCGCCGGCGGCGCATTCGGCCACACAGGTAGCGCAACCCACCAACAGGATCTGCTCATGCCTGCGGAGCATCGCGACGAGTTCGTTGATGGGTTTCCACTCCGCAACGATCACTTATCTTCTCCTTTCTTCGTTCTTCTTCATTTTTCATCGGGTTGGGTCCCAGCGGTTTGACTGCCTGGGCGCGGGCCTCTGCCAGGGCGAGAAGCTCTTCGGCCGAGAGTTTCTGTTTCCGGCTCAATCCCAGCCGTTGGCCGCCGAGGCGAATCTCGTCCAGCAGGCCACGTGCATATTCGATTCGCTTCTCGGCCATGAGGCTCCCGACCAGAAACCGGCATTTGTCCTGGGGGCAGGCCACCAACTGCACCCCGTCCACCCCCTGCTCAAGGATCCTCAAAAGGTGGGAGATTTCAACCTTGCTGCTGCACGGGATCATCGTCGGCCGCACCGTCAGTCCGCAGGTCTGCTGGGCGCCTATAGTGACGCTGGCATCACCGGCCACACAGTGCTGGCAATAGAGGACGACGATCTCGGGTTCGAAGCTCATTCTCTCGGCGTTCTCCGGGGATGAGTCCCACGGCGCGCTGGTCCTGTTAGAATGCCTAAAACTCTTATAGAACAACGATCCGACAGAAGGCTAGAAACGTGGCTCAAATCGCTACTGACGTGTGCCACGGCCGTGTCGGCCGTGGCACACAGGTTTTAGCTCTCTGTGGGGTCGTTGTTATAGAAGGGCGGATGCACACTTTGGGGATCTCGAGCACGCCCGCAGCGGCCGGCTGCGGGCAGGGCCTTCCAGCATGCGCCCCACGCGCCGGGTGGTGTTGGGCGCGATACGGTCAAGACACCCAGTCTCGACGGACTTGACCGCCAAGTCAAGTCCCCCTCAAGGTAGTCTCCAGTTTCTGCTGGTCGGTCTTCTGGGGCGATCCGGCCCGATATGCGGCAGGCCAGTATCTCTATACTATAGGAGCACCGTCCGGCGGGGGCAGGCGCTACGTGTCGTAATACAGGTCGAACTCGTAGGGCACCGGCCGCAGCCGCATGGGCTCGATTTCCATTTCTCGCTTCCACTTGATCCAGGCCTCGATCAGGTCGTGGGTGAACACCCCACCCCGGGTGAGGAACTCGTGGTCCTCCTCGAGTGCGTTGACCGCTTCCTCGAGTGAGCCGGGTGTCTTTCGCGTGTGGGCGAGCTCCTGGGGTGTCATCTCGTAGATGTCCCGGTCGAGCGGCTCACCCGGATCGATCTTGTGCTCCACCCCGTCCAGGGCCGCCATCAGCAACGCCGACCACGCCAGGTACCCGTTGCAGGTCGGGTCCGGGCAGCGGAACTCTACCCGTTTTGCATGGGGCAACATTCCTTACGGGGAAAGGGCACTGTCGAGTCGCAAGAAGGCCACAACATGCTGTGCTGCTATCGCTGCCAGCACCACAAGATGTTGTGCCTGGCGCGGCTTGTGACAGTGCCATTCCCTTATAGGGCACGTCTTTCCGTAAGCGCCGGGTGCCCTCAGTGTTGCCCCCTTTCTATCTCACGTCCAATCCTCCTGCAGAAAATGGGACGTTGTCAATTTCTGGCTCTTCCGGTTTTAGGTGCAGAACCCGAGAAACACGGCCTTCAGGCCGCTGACGATCTCGCGTAACTCGTCGATGCCCCGCCCCACTGCCTCGGAGGCCCGGTTCAGGTCCAGGATCAGCCGGTTCCAAAGCGTGTCCGACGACTTCACCCCGTAGCAGCGCTTGGTAATCACCGCACCGCTCGTAGCCCAACAACTCGACGCCCGGCGGGCAAATCCAGTTTCACCTTCACTTCGATCTGAGCCATTCCTGGCCTCCTTCCCTCGGCTGAGATTTTCGCAACTCACGCGGCGCAGCCACCCCGCCAAACCAGCCTCAGTGGGCAAGATAACCGCAGTGGCCGCGGCAGACCAAGGGCAACGTCCGGAATCCGCCGATCGTCGTGCCGAACGGTTCAGATCGGCGCAAGCCGCTTGTGCCGCAACGAGTTGCGCAAAAGATCGGGTAAACATTCGCCCAACCCGTAGCCACGCTCGCCAGAGCGTGGTTTTCCAGGGCAATTGCCCACGGTCTGGCGACCGTAGCTACCGAGTCCATGGGTTCGGCGAATGTATACAAGACCGGCCACAAAACACATCTGCGGGTGGGCATGAGCCGAAATATGCCAAGAAATCCGGCCTTTGCGGGCTTTCAGCCCGTTGACAACGCCGATTCTTCTGCTCAATCTAGCAGTAGTCGCCGGGGGTGGTCCCCGGCAGGTCACGCTGGCTCGCAAGTTTCCGGGGGTTTGCACCTAGAAACGGAAGAGCCCAAAACCGTCTCTCCCTACTGGTCGTCAGAAGCCCGACTTGTAAGAATATCTGTCGAGGTGTATTTCACGCGCCTTTGTGGGGGCAAGAACAGTGTCCAGACTCTCGGTGGAGTATTTTATGTGGGGCTTTCAGCCCCATTTTCGGTTCGACGTAGAGTTTGCGATCCAAAGCGCACTGCGCACTCTCGATGCCCTCCTTGTCGGACGAGCGTATTTGGCTGGCTTTCTTCGAGAGGATCGCAGCGATCGCCATTCGATCTGTGTTTGTCCTGACGACGCACCGTATCAACCGGAGGTCTTCGAACACGTCCCGAAGCAGAGTGAACTCCTCGGTGCGTACGACCCGATGAAGCATGGGGCCCATACGCATCCGATTGCTGAGGAGCACATGATCAGTCGGATCGCGGCGGAAGGGGCGCGGGCGGCCGTTCGTAGCGCTCTTGACGCGATCGACAGAGAGCAGTGGAACACCACTGTTGGTGGTCCGTCGAGAATCGAGGGGTACGATGTATTCGTGATTGCCCAAGTGGAACGAAAGTCCGCTGCGCCTTATTATCGACTCCGGAAGGGCAGCTCAGAGGGATGCTGGACGATCCCTTTTGAGGTTCAACGGTCGTTGATTGATGCGGTCGTCCGCGAAGTACTCGCGGATGCGGTAGCAGCGATGGGGCAAGCAACCCCGCCGGAGTCGTTGCGAGGTGGCACGGATCTTCGGCTGTTGGGAGCCGGCCAGCGTATGATGGACGCACCCGCACTCGCGGGCAGGAATCCGAACGGAATGCATGGGCAGTTCGATATCTGCCAGGCAATCTCTTGTCTCACATACGAACAGCAAGAGGT
>CAZUAM010000215.1:7444-10451 GCA_964618095.1 uncultured Planctomycetaceae bacterium
CACACCTCGATCACCCTTCAGTTGAACGCACCTTGAGCCTTCAAGAGCCTGTGAGATTACGCGACGCTCGCGGTGTGCGAAAGCTTCTTGAGGTAGCCGATGATCGGCTGGCGCTACTGTGCGATGCGGAAGCCGTCTACGGTGTGGGAGAGGTCGCCGAACACTATGATGAGTCGCGCGAAGACGTGTTTGAGGTTGTGTTTCCGAAGCAGTTCTCTTGGGAGCTGCGACATGCGCGCAAACCGCTCATGCACGTTCGATTCGGCCAACCAACGCTGAGAGCTCCCGGCTTCCCCACGGAGAAGCTGCAGTCGCTGTTGACGCGAATACTACGCGAGGTTTCGAGAGACCAACTCGATCGCCTCGTCGCGATCGCCCGTATCGTCGCGCGGGCTCCGCACGGATCGATGCTCGTGATCTCGCGGAATGCGGAGCAAGAGGCTATGCGGCTGCGGAAGCAGGGTACGCGGATCACTCCTGTGCCGCTCGCCGAAGACTTGGCGTTGAGATTGAGTGCGATTGATGGCGCGGTCTTGACGGATGTGGACGGACGTTGCCATGCATTCGGAGTGATTCTTGACGGCGCGGCGCACCACAAATGCACGCCATCTCGCGGCGCGAGGTACAACTCCGCGGTGCGCTATGTACATAACCGTGATGACTGTTTGGCGATGATTTGCTCGGAAGACGGAATGATCGACTTGGCGCCAGACCTTCGCCCACTCATCCGACGTGAGGACATCGAACGGCGGCTGAAAGAGCTGGCGACTTTGGCCGAACAAGATACTCCCGAGTTAGCTGACTACCACGATCTGATGGACTGGTTCGACAAGCACCGGTTCTACCTTTCGGTCGACTGGTGTATTCACATCATGAATCTGATGAGCATGATCGAACCCAAGCTAGATTCCGAAGGATTCCGGAGGGTGTACCGCGAGTTCGGGCCAAACGAGGAAATGGACGAAACGTTCTTCTGGGAGAGTTGCGAGTTCCGGGGACACCATACATAACTCCGGTCCGAAGAAAGCCGGACGAAGATAATTATGTATGGTGTCCCCGCAACTCAGACGTTAGGCCACACAAAATGATCTACTTTGGAGCGGTGTCCCCACATCACATGACCAGCGGTTTTCTCCGAAAGCATCGGAAGGAGATCCCCCTCGATTCGGAGATTGAGGAACTTGTGTACGCGCTTCTCGATACGGCCGTTGTCGCTACGACGTATTCTTGTGAAGGACACTTCACGCTAGCCCATAGTGGCGCATTTTGTCATCACAACCAGAAGGCTCAAGTCCATTTCCTGGTCAAGGATCTTCCACGAGCAGCTTCTTTATTTGACGAAGTCCTGCGGAACGTCCTTGTGAATGCTCTCGAAGTCGGCGTAAGACAGATTCCACTCACGAACGGCGGCAATGAGGAGGTAGAAGTTCAGTGGGTGCTTGAATATCACCCAGTTAATTTTTGGGAGATACGTCCGCAAGATGAGGGCGTGTTCATAGGTGTCAATGCAAAGTGGTCCGAGAAAAAGGCCCGGTCTTTGCTTCGCAAGGCGTTCAAGGCAACGATTCGAATCTGCAAGAAAGGGACGTGGCGAGAACAGAAGTAGTCCGATCGCGGGCCTAACAAGAAAATGCAGCCGACCGGAAACCGCCCGGTCAAGCTCACGCGTGATGGCTAGTCGTTGGCCGGGCGATTTCCGGCGGCTGCTTTTTGACGTTATACATCTAAATGTCAGAGAACTCCTCGTGAACCTAATCTGCCCTCACTGTGTCTAGTTCGGGGAGATATTCACGCCTAACCGCAGAATCCCGATGGATGAATCGTGACGGATCGAGCCAATCAACATTTTGTCCCGCAGTTCTACTTCCGGCATTTTTCAGCTAATGGCAGGACTATCGCAACCCTCTTGACCCGAAGTGGCAAACTGATCCTGCACGCGCCAATTAAGGGGCAATGTGCGAGGAAGAACTTCTACGGCTCGAGAGAACTCGAAAGCCTTTTTTCTGCAATGGAGTCCCGTCACTGCACTGCAATTCGGGTTGCCATCGAAATTGCGTGGAATGCCTCAGCCGCGTTCTTTACTCAGGAGGAATAGATGTGGTTTTTTGAGGCCGTTACGTTCCAACGCGGACGTGCGGCGCTGGAAATCGAGAAAAGGACTCCTGCGATTGAAAGGCTGACGCTTGAAATGTTCAAGCACTACCTTGCCCATCATGAGGGTGTCGAACAGCGCGAGGAGATGATCCAGCAAATCGACGATGGAAAGGTCTCTGTCACCGAGGATCCGCGTTCTGCCATTGCCCGCAGTGTGAGCGTCGCGCTCGATAGTACGGTATTGGTAACGGATATGCGTTTGTGCCTTATCCGCAACAGGACCGACTATCCGTTTATTTTCAGCGATGCTCCGGTGGTGCTCTACAATTCGTACTGCAAGAACGTTCGGAAGAGGGGTGTACTCGGCCTGCAATGCCCTGGACTACAGATCTTCTTACCGTTGGACCCCTGGACATGCGCCTTGCTGCTTGACGCCGATAAGTACGATGGTCCATTTCGCGGATACATTCAGTACGATGTCCACCAGCGATCAGATGTCTCGCAGATCAATGCTCTGCAACTTCACCATTCGTTTAACACGGTCTATTTCGGCGATACTCGGCACGAGGACTACGTTCATCAGCTCTGGCACAATCACCGGACATCTTTGTCTGTTCCGAAAACCGAATGCCGAATAGGTCCGCACCTTTGGGTTGATGGTAAACCGCCGGAAGGCGAATTGATGCAATTGATGGAGCCACAGCTTGACTTTGACCTCGATTTGTCGTTTATAGAGTGTGATCCCGTAGCCGAAACTGACTACGTCTACACACCGCGTAGTCCAGAGCTACGTGACGAAGTGAGAGAAACGATGACCTCCAAATACGATGTATAACAATACGTTGCAGCCGACGTAGGCGGGCGCGCGGCGCTTCAACGTCGCTCGCTTCGTTCACGCGTTTGGCTGTTCGAG
>CAZUAM010000216.1:0-10448 GCA_964618095.1 uncultured Planctomycetaceae bacterium
ACTAGGTACAAACCAACTTGCCCTAACAGCTACAAACTGAACACCCCAGGTCGGGAGTCTTTGTCTGCAAGAGACTTCGGGCACGACCGTGTTGAACCAGACGGGTGATCGGAAGCATGTCGACGAGATCGACGTGGACGACGACCACGCCAGCGCTACCGGGGGCAGCACCACCGCCTCGCCGAGGGTCCCTTTCCTCGTGAGCGGGGTGCGTGGAGAACATTCTTGGGCAGGCTCCTACTCGGCGTAGCCGTCCGGATGGTTCTTGAACCAATTCCAGGCGGTGGCGACGATCTGGTCGATCTCCGTGTAGCCGGCCGACCAGCCCAACTCGTCCTGGATCTTCCGGGCGTCGGCGAACAGCACGGCCGGATCGCCGGCGCGACGGGGGCCGTACCGGACGGGGATTCCCCGCCCCGTAACCCGCCGGGCAGACTCCACCACCTCGTTGACCGAGTAGCCCTTGCCGATGCCCAGGTTGTAGATCCGCCCGTCGCCCGGCCGGAGCGCGTCCATCGCCACCATGTGAGCGTCGCACAAATCCTCGACGTGGATATAGTCGCGAATGCAGGTCCCGTCGGGCGTGGGGTAATCGGTGCCGAAGACGGTGATCCCGTCGAGCTTTCCCAAGGCGGCCAACAGCAGCCGGGGAACCAGGTGCGTTTCCGGATCGTGGTCCTCGCCGAGCGAGCCGTCGGCGGCGGAACCCGCCACGTTGAAATAGCGAAGCGAGACGTAGGCGAACTCCCTCTGGGCGGCCCCGTAGTCGGTGAGCATCCGTTCGACGCACCACTTCGACCAGCCGTAGGGGTTGATCGGCCGCTGGGGGGTGGTTTCGCAGATGGGGGTCTGGCGGGGCTCGCCGTAGGTGGCACAGGTGGAGCTGAAGACCAGCCGCTTCACGCCCGCCGCGTGCATCGCCTTCAACAGGCTCACCGTGCCGGCCGTGTTGTTGTCGTAGTAACTCAGCGGGTCGCCGACCGACTCGCCCACGTAGGCCAGCGCCGCGAAGTGCATCACGCAGTCGATCGCGTGCCCGCGCAACACGTCCAGCAGCGCCCGGGTGTCGGCCAGCTCGATTTTGCAAAGCGTGGCGTCGGGGTGTACCGCCTGGCGATGTCCGCGGTAGAGGTTGTCTACGGCCACCGCGCGGTGTCCGGCCTCGACCAACTGCTTGACGGCGTGTGAGCCGATATAGCCGGCGCCTCCGGCCACCATTACGTTCATCCGTCTTCCTCTCCCTTGGCTCCCGGACCACACGGCGGGCAAGCCCGCCCGCTAAACGGCGCGATAGGGACATTGCGCCCCCGCGAGCGTGGGCAGGGCACCCGACTATCGGCAACAGAGAATAAATAGCATATTTGAGCAGCGGTGGCGGTGATTTGTCAACTGTAGGATCGCCAGCACCGCTAGAATCGTCAGGACGCATCGCTACCTGGGCCGACGTGCCCTCGGGGGCTGAACGTTGACTTGCCGCCGCCCTGCCGGGGCCTCCGGCGACCTATACTTGGTTCGAGTCTTGCGCTTTCCGGCGGGTCAATCCGGGCTGAGGGCATCGGCCTGTTAATCCGGATGTAACAGGGAGGAGGAACGGGCATCGTGTGCGGCATCGCCGGCGTGCTCCATTTCGACAAGACGAAGGTCGACCCGCAAATCCTCCGCCGGATGCTCTGGCCGATTCGCCATCGGGGGCCCGACGCAAGCGGGGTCCACGTCGACGGCCCTGTCGGCCTGGGACACGTGCGGCTGAGCATCATCGACCTGGTCGGCGGCCGGCAGCCGATGGCCAACGAGGACCAATCGCTCTGGGTCACCTTCAACGGAGAGATCTTCAACTACGTCGAGCTCAGAGAGACGTTGCTCCAGAAGGGCCACCGGTTCGCCACGCAGTCCGACACGGAGGTGATCCTCCACCTCTACGAGGAATTCGGCGAGGACTGTGTGCGGCACTTCAACGGCCAATGGGCCCTGGCGGTCTGGGACAAGCGGCGCCGCAGGCTGTTCCTTTCCCGCGATCGGCTGGGAATCCGCCCTCTGTTCTACACGGTCGCCGGAAGGAAGTTCCTCTTCGCCTCGGAGATCAAGTCGCTATTGATGCACGGGGACGTGCGTGCAGAGATCGATCCGCGGGGCCTCAGTCAAGTGTTCACCTTCTGGTCGACGCTGCCGCCGACCACGGTGCTGAAGGGGATTGACGAACTCCCACCCGGCCACAACCTGGTTGTAGAGCGCGGGAAGACCCACGTGCAGCGTTACTGGCAACTCGACTACGATTGCCCGGCCCGGGCGATGAGCGAAGAGGAGTGCGCCGGCCAACTCTTGGACTTGCTGGCCGACGCCGCCCGGCTGCGCCTCCGCTCCGACGTGCCGGTGGGTGCTTATCTCAGCGGGGGCCTGGATTCGTCGGTGACCACCGCGCTGGTGAAGCAGTGCAGCGGCGCCCACCTGCGGACGTTTTCCGTGACGTTCGACGAGGCCGAGTTCGACGAGAGCGGTTACCAGAACCAGGTAATCGAGGCCCTGGAGACCGACCATCAACAGATCCGTTGTTCGCCGCAGGAGATCGGCCGGGTGTTTCCCGAGGTGATCTGGCACGCCGAGCGACCCGTGCTCAGGACGGCTCCTGCGCCGTTGTATCTGCTCTCGAAGCTGGTGCACGACGAGGGCTACAAAGTCGTGCTGACGGGCGAGGGGGCGGACGAGATGCTAGGCGGTTACGACGTCTTCAAGGAAGCGAAGGTCCGTCGTTTCTGGGCCGCCCAGCCCGATTCGGCCTGGCGCGCGGTCTTGTTCAAGAGGTTGTATCCTTACCTGCCGAACATGCAGGCCCAATCGCTGGCCTACCGCAAGGCGTTTTTCCACGTCCGGCCGGAGGAATTGACCGACCCGCTGTTCTCCCACCTTCCGCGCTGGAACATGACTTCACGGCTGAAGCTGTTCTTCTCTCCCGAGCTGCGGATGCAGATCGCCGAGCACGACGCGTATGCCGATTGCCGGGCCTTGTTGCCGGAGGCGTACGCCGGCTGGCACCATTTCTGCCAGGCCCAGTACCTGGAGACGGCTACGCTGATGCCCGGCTACATTCTCTCCTCGCAGGGAGACCGGGTCGCCATGGCCCACTCGGTGGAGGGAAGGTTCCCCTTCCTGGATCACCGGGTGGCGGAGTTTGCGGCCCGGATTCCCCCCCGGCTGAAGATGAAGGCGCTGAAGGAAAAGTACATTTTGAAGCGCGCCGCCGGCCACCTGGTTCCCCCGGCGGTCGTCCAGAGGCCCAAACAGCCCTATCGGGCCCCCGACGCCAAGAGCTTCTTCGACGACGGGACACAAGCGGCTCGGCACGAGTACGTGGACGAGCTGCTCTCGCCGGGGCGGATCCGGGAGGACGGCATCTTCCAACCGGATGCCGTCGAGCACCTGGTGCGAAAGGTCCGTGGCGGCCGCGCCATCGGCGTCAGGGACAACATGGCCCTGGTGGGCATCCTCTCCACCCAGTTGGTCGTCGAGCAGTTTGCCAGAAACTTCACGCGATGGAGCAGCCAGGCGGGACACTGCCGGGCCGACCGTTTGGCCCCCGTGCCCGGCGAGATGCTCTACACCCGTTGACAAAAGGCAGCGCGCCAGGGTTGGCCGGATGAGATTTTTCTCCGCCTCGGACCGCCGCAAACCGCGCAACCCTTTGGGCGCAAAAAACTTACAGCCGGCCTCCCCCTGCCGGCACGCATCGTGCATTACCCCAGTGCGGGGCCCATCCACACTTGGCGAAGGAATCCACCGGCATGAACCACATCGCCTCATCGCTGCGGCAGTTCATCAAGGAAAACTTCCTCTTCGGCCAGGACCTCACGTTCGCCGATCACGACTCGTTTCTGGAGCTGGGCGTTGTCGATTCGACCGGCGTCCTGGAGCTGGTCACGTTCGTCGAGAACCGCTATCAGATCACCATCGAAGACGAGGAGCTCGTGCCCGAAAACCTCGATTCGATCGAGAACCTGGTTCGGTTCATCGCCGGCAAGGCTCAGTATTCAGAGGTTCCCGTATAAGGAGCAGCCCGTGCAGGTCGAATCCTTCCTGGAACTGAGCGCCGGGCGGCGGCCCGACAAGACCGCCTTGGTTTGCGGCAAGCGCCGAGTGACGTACGCCGAGTTGGAGCGATCGGCCAACCGCCTGGCCCACGCCATGATTGCCCAAGGCGTCCGGCGCGGAGACCGCGTGGCGGTGCACCTGGACAACTCCATCGAAGCGGTGGTCGCGGTGTTCGCGATCCTCAAGGCCGGGGCCGTCTTCATGATGGTCAACCCCACGACCAAGGCCGAGAAGCTGGCCTACGTGCTGAACAATTCCAGGGCCCGGGCAATCGTCCTTCCCACCCGCAAGGTGCCGGCGCTTCAGGCCTGCTGGACCGACGCGCCGCACCTGAAGAACCTGATCGTCACCGGGGCCGCGGCGCCCACTGCCTGCGCGCCCGAGAAAAGCTGCGTATCCTTCGAAGAACTGCTCGAGCGGCACGCCGACGATACGCGGCCTCCGGCGAAGCCAGGTATCGACGTGGATCTTGCGGCCTTGATATATACCTCGGGCTCCACGGGCAAGCCGAAGGGAGTGATGCTGACCCACCTGAACATGGTGGCTGCCGCGACCTCGATCACCACCTACCTGGAGAACGCTCCGGACGACGTGATTCTCAACGTGTTGCCCCTGTCGTTCGACTACGGCCTGTACCAGGTCCTGATGGGGCTGAAGATCGGCGGCACCGTCGTCCTGGAGCGGTCGTTTGCCTATCCCCAGGCGGTGCTCAGGAAGCTGATCGAGGAGAAGGTCACGGGCTTTCCCCTGGTCCCCACGATGTTGGCGATCCTGCTGCAAATGGACCTGCGGAAGTACGACTTCCCGCACCTGCGCTACGTCACCAATACGGGCGCGGCGCTGCCCACCGAGCACATCGCTCAACTCCGCAGGCTGTTTCCGAGCGTGAAGATCTACTCCATGTACGGGCTGACCGAGTGCAAGCGGGTCTCGTACCTTCCGCCCGATCAGATCGACACCCGGCCCGGTTCCGTCGGCAAAGGGATGCCAAACGAAGAGGTATACTTGGTGGATGACCAGGGTCGGCGCGTCGGCCCGGGCGTGGTGGGCCAACTGGTAGTCCGCGGGTCGAACGTGATGAAGGGCTATTGGGAGCTTCCCGAGGAGACCGACCGCGTGCTCCGACCCGGCCCCCTTCCGGGCGAGAAGGTGCTATACACGGGCGATCTGTTCTGGATGGACGAGGAGGGCTATTTGTATTTCGTGGGCCGCAACGACGACATCATCAAGAGCCGCGGCGAGAAGGTCAGCCCCAAGGAGGTCGAAAACGTGCTCCACGGCCATCCCGAGATCGCCGAGGCGGCCGTGGTGGGCGTGCCCGACGAGATCCTGGGCCAGGCCGTCAAGGCCGTGGTGGCCCGGAAGAGCGACTCTCAGCTCACCGAGCGAGACGTGCTGCGGCATTGTGCCGGCCGGCTGGAGGATTTCATGGTCCCGCAATCCGTGGAATTTCGGGCGGCACTTCCCAAAACCAGCAACGGCAAGATCAACAAACGCGAGTTGTGTGGAGCAAGCGCATGAGCGGAATTCAATCCGACGTGGCCTTTTCCGCTGCGGTCCTGGACGTCGACCCGGCCCTGGAGACCCAGCGGATCGTGGATGCCCTCCGCGGCCAGGTCTTCCGGCAGTTGCGGCGCAAAGGGGTGGTGATTGGCCTGTCGGGCGGCGTGGACAGCAGCGTGGCGGCCGCGGTGTGCGCCCGCGCCCTGGGGCCCGAGCGCGTGTTGGGCCTGTTCATGCCCGAGAGGGATTCGTCCGCCGACAGCCTCGGCCTGGGACGCCTGCTCGCCGAACATTTTGGTATCCCCACGGTGCTGGAAGACGTCACCGGCGTATTGGAAGCGGCTGGCTGCTACCGGCGACGCGATGAGGCGATCCGCAGCGTGCTGCCGCAGTACGGTCCGGGATACAAGTCGAAGATCGTGCTCCCCGATCTGCTCCAGGGCGATCGCTACCGGATCTTCTCGGTGGTGGTCCATTCCCCTACGGGCGAGATCTGCCGCAAGCGTCTTTCTCCGGAGGCCTATCATGGGGTGGTGGCCGCCACGAATTTCAAGCAGCGCGTCCGCAAGATGATGGAATACTATCACGCCGACCGCCTGCGGTACGCCGTGGTGGGGACTCCCAACCGGCTGGAGCTCGACCTGGGCTTCTTCGTCAAGAACGGCGACGGGGCGGCCGACCTGAAGCCGATCGCCCACCTCTACAAGACGCAGGTCTACCGGCTGGCCGAGTATCTCGGCGTCCCCGAGGTTATCCGCACGCGGCCCCCGACCACCGACACGTATTCCCTGGAGCAGTCGCAGGAAGAGTTCTTCTTCTCGCTGCCTTACCACAAGATGGACCTCTGCCTGTACGGCAAGGACCATCACGTCTCCTGCGACCAGGTGGCCCAGGCAATCGGGCTCAGCGCCGAGCAAGTGGAACGGGTTTACCGCGACATCGACGCCAAGCGCAGCGCGGCAGAATACCTGCACCAGAGGCCGCTGTTGGTCGAGGCCGACTGATGCAAACAACCGTTTAGCCGCCGCGGCCACGCGGTGTAATTCCCCGGCGTGGCCGCCGCGGCTAAACCAACGAATACCAAACCGGCGACTACTGCACGAACGACAGGCCGCTGTTGAGAACGCCGAGCCGGTTCCACACGCCATGAGCTATTCGATTTGCCAACCCGATCTGGACCACGACCGAGATACCGTTGTGGAACTCTGGAAGCGGAACCTGCCGGCCGCTTCGGCGGACCGGTACGCGTGGCTGTATCAGACGGGGCGGGCGACAGGTTGGCTGCTGAGGACCCCAGGGGGCACCGTGGTCGGGGCAACCGGCCTGATGGACCGTACCATGAGCGTCTTCGGCCGTAACGTGCGGGCCGGCCAGGCCATTGATCTAAACGTCGACAAGGATCACCGCAGCATCGGCCCGGCGCTGAGACTGCAACGCGCCGTGACCGCCAACGTAAGACGCCGGGAGTACGGCCTGATTTACGCCCTGTCCATCGCCCAATCCGAGCCGGTTCTCCGCCGCGCGGGTTACAAGGTCTTGGGTGGGTTGGAGCGGTGGGCCAAGCCGCTGTGTTGCCGGGACGTCCTCCGTGGTTGGCTGCCTCGCACTCTCCCGCGCAAGGCCGCCGCAGCGGTGATCGACCCGCTGCTGCGCCTGGCGTCTCCGGAGACGGATTACCGCCGGCCGGCGGACGTCCGCGTCGAGGTGACGGACCGGTTCGACCGGCGGTTCGACCTGCTCTGGGAAGCGGCAGCCGGGCAGTTCCAGATCGTCGGGGAAAGAACGTCGGCCTATCTGACCTGGCGATTCGGCCGCTGCCCCGAGGTCCGCCATCGGGCCCTTTGCCTCTCTGGTGCCGACGGCGAGCTGCTGGCCTATCTGGTCTATTGCCGCCGCGGGGGAACCGTCCATATCGGCGATTTCCTCTTCGCCGACCTCCAGAAACTCGACGTTCTTCTGGCCGAGTTCCTTCGCCTGATGCGGCGGGAAAAGGCCAAGGCGGTGATCACCGTCTATCTCGGCCCCGACGTGGTCTGCCAGAGGCTCCGGCGATTCGGCTTCTGGAAGAGGCCCTCCGCCCGGAAAGCCCTGGTCTACGCCGACCGGCAGCGGTTCCACTCCCAAATGGCCAGGCTCCTGGACAAGGAGAACTGGTATCTGACCCAGGCGGACGTCGATGCCGACTCGTAGCTCTTGCCGGGACGGCCCTTGGATTCTGCCGGCATCTTGCGTAAGATGCCTCCAGTGCACCGTGGTGCGTGAACTGCCCTGGTTCCCAAGCTCCAGCTTGGGAACCAAGTGGCGGCGGGAGGCGGCCGGACAGGGGCGGTTCCCAAGCTGGAGCTTGGGAACCAGGTAGCCATTGCTTTCCTGCGTGTCAATAGCGGCCGACGTAACTGCGGCCGACGGGCCCGGGCAGTGACCATGAAAATCGCCGTGACGGGGGCCTACGGCCAGTTGGGCAGCGAGTTGTGCCGCCTGCTCCAGTCGGAGGCCGTCCCCCTGGAAATCGACACCCTCGACCTGACCGACGGCCCGGCCGTCGGCAAGACGCTGCGGAGTCTGCGCCCCCGGGTGGTCATCAACTGCGCCGCGTATACCCAGGTAGACCAGGCCGAAAGGCAACCGGAAATCTGTCGTGCGGTGAATGCCGTGGCGGTTGAGCACCTGGCCAGCGCCTGCGGCCGGCTCGACTGCCCGCTGGTCCAGATCGGCACCGACTACGTCTTCGGCGGCCGGCCCGATCGAACCACCTCCTACCGCGAAGACGACCCGCCGTCGCCGCGAGGCGTTTACGCCCGGGCCAAGTTCGAGGGCGAGCGGGCGGCCGCCCGGCACCCGAAACACCTGATCGTGCGGACCTGCGGGCTGTATGCGCGGCCGGGGGATGAGCGGGCTGGGAACTTCGTCAAGACGATGGTGCGGCTGGGCAGCGCCGGCAAGGAACTCCGCGTGGTCGCCGACCAGCACTGCACGCCCAGCTACGTCCCGCACGTCGCCCGGGCGATCCTGTTCCTGGCCGGGGTGACGCGTCCCGAACCGGCCCCTTGGGGCATCTACCACGTGACCAACCGCGGCGCCACCACCTGGCACGAGTTTGCAGGCGAGATCTTCCGGCTGGCGGGCATGGAGGTTTCGCTCCAGCCGATCACCACCGCCGAGTACGCAGCCGCCGCACCACGGCCGGCGTACAGCGTGCTGGATACGACGAAATACCATGTGCTGGGCGGACCGGTCATGCCCGATTGGAAGACCGCCCTGGCAGAGTATGTTGCGCAGTGGAAGAGAGTCTCCCACGTCGGAGGATCATGATGGAAGGCACATCCCACGACAAGGTGGCCCTGGTCACCGGCAGCGGCAAGCGGCGGGTAGGCAACGTGGTGGCCGCGGCGCTGGCCGCCCGGGGGTATTCGATCGCCTTGCACTATAACCGTTCGGCCGAAGAGGCCCGGCAGACCGTGGTGCGGTTGAAGGAGCAAGGGAGCCAGGCCTGTGCGTTGCAGGCCGATGTGGCCGAAGAGTCGGAGGTGGACCGGCTGTTCCAGCAGACGCTCAGTCACTTCGGACGGCTCGACGTGCTGGTTACCGCGGCCGCGGTCTGGGAAAGGAAGCCGCTGGAAGAGGTCACCGCCGAGGACGTGCGGCGACAGTTCGACGTCAACACCCTGGGCACGTTTCTATGTTGCCGCCGGGCCGGGCTGATCATGGCCGGCCAGCCGGAAGGGGGCGTGATCGTGACCATCGGCGATTGGGCTATGGAGCGTCCTTATCTCAACTATCCCGCCTACTTTGCCAGCAAGGGGGCCGTTCCCACGCTCACCCGCTCGATGGCCGTCGAGCTGGCCCGGCGAAACCCCCGAGTGCGGGTCAACTGCATCCTGCCCGGCCCGGTCATGCTGCCGGAGGACCTTTCCGAGGCCGAGATCAGGGGCGCCGTGGCCGGCACGCTGCTGAAACGTGCCGGCCGGCCGGAGAACATCGCCCACGCGGTCGTGTTCCTGGTCGAGAACGACTTCGTCACCGGCGTCTGCCTGCCGGTCGACGGCGGCCGGACCATCGCCGGTGTCGAATAGTGACGGCCCTCCAGCCGCCGCTTGCGACTTAGCCCTATTCGGCAAATCCCCCCAACTCGGGTCCTTCCAGTTTGACGTAGTCGGCGTAGGCCATGCTCACCGAGATGCTGTGGTCGCCGGCGTTGAAGTTGATCTTCTGGTTCTCCCCCAGCCGCGAGTCGCAGAGCGTGGGCAGGCCGAACAGGCTTCCAAACGGCGGAATGGAGCCGGGCTTTAGGCCCGTCAGCTCTTGTACTTCGTCCCCAGTTGCGAACCGCAGCTTCCGCCAGCCCTTCGCACGCCGAATGGCCTTGCTGGCGAGCTTCCGGTCGGCGGGCAGGACGAACATCACGAACTCTTTGTTGCCCTTGCAGATCAGCGCCTTGGCCCCGCTCGATAGCGGCGTACCGCGAACCGCCGCCGCCTCTTCGCTGGTGTAGACCGGCCGGTGCCGCAGGACGTGGAAGGCCACGCCGTGGCGTGTTAGCATGCTCTCGACGCGTGGGAAAACCGATTCGGACATGCTGAGCTTCTGTGGCCGTGGACCTCATGCTGCCTCTTAACGTCTCGCGCAACAGTTCTTGAACTTTCTGCCGGAGCCGCAGGGGCAAGGATCATTGCGGCGGATCGGGCCGGCGGCGACGGCTTCTTCCCGGGCGCGCTGCTGCTCGGCGCGAAGCTGGTGCATCACAGCGGCTGCCGGTCTTCCCGCGTGCACTTCTGCGGCCATGGCCTTCATACAGGGGTCAATATGCTCGAAGAACATCTTGTACCCCCGGCAGAGATAATTCAACCCCGGCCGGCCGTCGG
>CAZUAM010000217.1:0-5070 GCA_964618095.1 uncultured Planctomycetaceae bacterium
CAGCGCCAGGATCGTGGTCGCGGTGGTCATCAGACAGGGCCGAATCCGCCGCAGACCCGCCTGCACGGTGGCCTCGCGGACTTCCTGTTTGGTTCTGATGCGGCGCTCTCGGAACGACTGATCCAGATACGATGCCACCACCACGCCGTCGTCGGTGGCGATTCCCAGCAAGGCGATGAACCCCACCCAAACGGCCACGCTGAGGTTGAAGGCCCGCACCTGGAACAGGTCCCGCATCTCCACGCCGAATACCGGGAAGTCCAGGAACCAGCCGGTCGAATACAACCAGAGCATAATGAAGCCCCCGGAACAGGCGATGAACACCCCGGCGAAAATCAACAGGGTCGTCGACGCCGCGCGGAACTGGAGGTAGAGGATGATGAACACCAGAAACAGCGCCACGGGCACCACCACCATCAGGGTCTTGCTCGCACGCACCTGGCTCTCGTAGCTGCCGATGAACGTGGGCCGCTCCGTCCCCGGCGGAAGCACCAGCTCGCCCCCGGCGATCTTCTCGTCCAGGTAGTCCCGGCATGCCTCCACCACGTCGACCTCGGCGTAGCCGGCCCGCTTGTCGAAGATCACGTAGCCCACCAGCCGGGTGTCTTGGGACTTGATCGCCTGCGGACCGCGGACGTAACGGACCGTGGAGAGCTGCTCCATGGGGATCTGCGATCCGTCGCTGGCCGCCACCAAAATCCTTCCCAGCGATTCGATCGTATCGCGCAATTCGCGCTGGTAGCGGACCCGCACCGGATAACGCTCACGACCCTCCACGGTGGTCGTGATCCTCCGTCCGCCGACGGCCGTCTCGATCACGTCCTGCACGTCGCGGATGCTCACGCCGTAACGGGCGATGGCCCGGCGGTCGATGTCGATCTCCAGGTAGGGCTTGCCCACAATCCGGTCGGCCGTCACCGTGGCCGGTTCCACGCCGGGCACCTCCTTCAGCAACTTCTCCACGGCAAAACCCACCTGCTCGATCTCTTCCAGCTCCCGGCCCAGGATCCGGACCGCCATCGGGGCGCGGACGCCGCTTTGCAGCATCACGATCCGCGCCGCGATCGGCTGGAGCTTCGGCGCACGGGTGGTGCCCGGGATTCGGGCGGCCTCTTCGATCGCTTTCCAGATGTCGTTCGGGCTGCGGATATGATCCCGCCACAGACGCGGTCGGATGCCCGTCTCCGGATCCGGCGGACCGTACTCCGGTTTGTAGTTGATCACCGTTTCGATCATCGAGATCGGCGCCGGATCCAAGGGACTTTCCACCCGGCCGATCTTGCCCACCACCGACTCCACCTCGGGAATCGCCTGGATGGCCATGTCCTGCTTCTTCAGCACGTCCAAAGCCTCGCCGATCGAGGCGTGCGGCATCGTGGTGGGCATCAGCAGGTACGATCCTTCGTCCAGGTCGGGCATGAACTCCTTGCCCAGCCCGGGAAACTCATGGCTGGCCCACACCCACACAGAATTACCCCGGACGTGCTTCTCGGCAATTCCCAACTGGGTGGTGATCCGAGGGATGATCCCGAACAGCCCGTCGAAGCCCAGCCAGATGGTCAGCCCCAGCCCGACGCTCACGATCGGCAAAGCGTAAAACACGATCTTGTGCGCCAGGAAGAACCGCAGCATCGGCTCGTAGAATCGCCGAAACAGCAGAAAGACCGCCAGCAACGTGGCGATCAGGGTGCCGATGAAGATCAGGTTGCGGACCGGGCCCCGTTCCGGTCCCAGCGGCATCCAGTGCTGGGACAGAATCAGCAGCACCCAGGCCACCGCCAGGAGGTTGACCAACCGCGGCGGCCAGACGGCCCAACGCACCGGGATGTAGTCCCGCACGTCGAGATACAGCCCCCAGAGCACCAGGGCCGCCGCCACCCAGGGTGAGAACCACCAGGCCGCGGCGATCCCGGCCAGGATCATCAGTTGGGCCGCCACCAAACGCACCCGGCGCCGGTCCAGCCGAACGGTGAACAACACCTGGGCGATCGGCGGGATCAGCGTCAGGGCCACAATCACCGAGGCCAGCAGGGCAAACGTCTTGGTGAAGGCCAGGGGCCGAAACAGCTTGCCTTCCGGACCCACCATCGCAAACACCGGCAGAAAGCTGATCACGGTCGTGAGGATGGCCGTCAGCACCGGACGGCCCACCTCGCTGGCCGCCCGGAAAATCACCTCCAGGCGGCTTTCTTCCGGGTCTGCCTCGTCGAGATGCTTTAGTATGTTCTCACAGAGGATGATCCCCATGTCGACCATCGTGCCGATGGCGATGGCGATTCCCGAAAGCGACATGATGTTCGAGTCCACCCCGAACAGCCACATCGCAACGAAGGCCATCCCCACGGCCAGCGGCAGCAACGCGGATATCAAGCCCGAACTCCGCAGGTGCATCACCATCACGATCACCACGATGATCGTGACCATGATCTCTTCGGTCAGCGCCGTCTCCAGCGTACCCAGCGTCTCGTGGATCAGTTGGGTCCGATCGTAGAAGGGGACGATGGTCACCTGGGACTGCCGGCCGTCGGACAGCGTCTTGCGGGGCAGCCCGGGGGCGATCTCGTCGATCTTCTTCTTGACGTTCTTGATCGCTTCCAACGGGTTCTCGCCGTAGCGGACGACCACTACCCCGCCCACGGCCTCCGCGCCGCCTTTGTCTAGCGCGCCGCGCCGCAGCGCCGGTCCTTTGGAGACGTGGGCCACGTTGCGGATGTAAACCGGCACGTTATCGTTGGACTTGATGACCGCGCTGTCGAGATCCTCGACGCTTTCGATGAATCCCAGCCCGCGAATCACGTACTCCACGTTGTTCAGCTCGATGGTCCGTGCGCCCACGTCGATGTTCGACTTGCGCACCGCGCTGAAAACCTCGGCCAATGTCACGTCGTACGCCCGCATCGCGTCCGGGTCCACGTCCACCTGGTATTCCCGGACGAAACCGCCCACCGAGGCCACCTCGCTGACCCCTTCGGCCGATTGCAGCGCGTAGCGGACGTACCAGTCCTGGATCGAGCGCAATTCGTCCAGGTCCCAGCCGCCGGCCGGTTTGTCGGTAGTCTGGCCGGTCTGGGGATCGAGTTGGCGCCCTTCCAACGTGTACCAGTAGATCTGGCCCAGGGCCGTGGCGTCCGGGCCCAGCGCGGGGGTGACTCCCTCGGGCAGCTCCTTCCGCGCCACGCTCAGCCGCTCCAGGATCCGCGAGCGGGACCAATAGAAATCGACCTTCTCCTTGAACACCACGTAGATGCTGGAGAAGCCGAAGTACGAATAGCTGCGGATGGTCTTCACCCCCGGCACCCCCAACAGCGAGACCGTCAGCGGGTAGGTGATCTGGTCCTCCACGTCCTGGGGCGAGCGGCCCATCCACTCGGTGAACACGATCTGCTGGTTTTCACCGATGTCGGGAATCGCATCCACCGGCACCGGATGGCGCGGCAGCGGCACCCAGTCCCAGCCGAACGGCGCCACCATCAGACTCCAACCGACGATCACCACCAGCAGCAGCAACACGATCAACTTGTTTTCCAGGCAGAAGCGGATCACCGCGTCGATTATCCGGCCGATCAGGCCGGCGGGCTTGTCGTCGCTCATTGCGGGCCCTCCTCGACCGGATCGCCGGCATGCCCCGCTGAGGCCGGCACGGCTTCGGGGCTCATCATGCTGGGGCGGGCCTGGATTTGCAGGGCGCTGTCGATCTTGAAGTTGCCATGGGTGACCACTTCTTCTCCTTCTCTCAGACCGTGGACGACGATGTAGTAATCTCCGGCGCGGTCGCCCAGCAGCACTTCCCGGCCCTCGAAGGTCGGCTCTTCCAGGTCCGGCCGTTTCACGTAGACCACCGCCCGCTTGCCGGTCCGCAGCGGGGCCGTGACCGGGACGACCAACGGCGGTTCGGGGGCCTTGCCGGGTGCCACAAATCCCAGCTTCTCGGCCGGGACCAGGTCCATTCCACAGACGTCGCACTTGCCGGGCCGGTCTCTGACGATCTCCGGATGCATCGGCGAAATCCACTTGCCGGCCAGCGAGGCGTCGAGCACCCGGCCGCCGGCGGCCAATCGGCTGCGGACCGTGGCGCGGACGAACGTCCCCGGCTTCAGCCGCCCGTCCTCGTTGGGCACGTTGAGGCGGACTCTGACCGTGCGGGTCTTTTCGTTGAGCACCGGATCCACCAGCGCGATCCGCCCCTGGAAGATCTCGCCGGGGTAACTCTCCGTGGTAAACTCCACCTCCTGCCCGTAACGAAGCCACCGCTCGTCCGATTCGTAGGCGTCCAGAAAGACCCACACCTGGGAGAGATCGGCGATGGTGTAGATCTTCGTCCCCTCCTTGACGTACACCCCTTCGTTGGCGTGCTTGCGGATCACGATCCCACCCACCGGGGCGTGGATGGTCACCTGGTCCGCCGGCGTGCCGCGGCGCTTGATCTCGTCGATTTGTTCGTCCAACAGGCCCCAGCGCCGAAGCTTCGCCTCGGTCAGCGGGGAAGAGTACAGGCGCCATGGGCCGTCCCCTTCGCTGCGGGGCCGCTGGTCGGCCCGCGAGTTGAGCAACAATTCGCGCTGGGCCACGACCAAGTCGGGGCTGTAGATCGAAAACAGATGATCTCCCTGGCGGACCCTGGTGTTGGTGTAGTCCACGTACAGTCGATCAAGCCGTCCGTTGGGAATCCAGGAGGTGATCTCCGCCAGCCGGGTCTCGTCGTAATCGACCTTGCCCACCATCCGCACCAGCTTGGTCACGTACTCCCGTTTGACCCGCGCGGTCTGAACGTCGGCCAAGGCCGCGGCCTCTGGGGACATCTTCAACTCCCGCGGCCCGCCGCCAAGCGAATCAGCTTCCAGTGGGATCAAGTCCATGAAGCATTTCGGGCACTTCCCCGGCCTGGGCAGCTTAATCTGGGGGTGCATCGAACAGGTCCACCACCCGGCGCCGGCTTCCACCGTGGCCGGCGCGGACGGCGCGGCGCGGCGGCCGGCAATCAAGTAACCTGCCGTTCCACCGGCCAACAGCGATCCCCCGCAAACGGCAGCCAACAACAGAGCGACGATCACTTGGCGTGACCTGGCTTTC
>CAZUAM010000217.1:5080-10431 GCA_964618095.1 uncultured Planctomycetaceae bacterium
GCGGCCCGATGCAGCCGGACCTTCACCTCGATCTGTTTGGGATTGAGCGTGTTTCTCGGTAGTCATCACGCCACCTCGTACACAAAGTTCAAGCAACGAAATCAATCAGCGACCAGCGGGCATCAGAGGGTGCCACGGGCGGCTTGTCCGCCCGTGATGTCAGGGGTGCCTGATGCGCAAGGGCGCACGCTTAATCGAGACGAACCAGCGCAGCAGCCACGTTAGCCCAGAGAGGGGCAGAAAATCAGAGCAGCAAATGCCCCAGAAAGATCGTCAGCGCGCAGCCCAAGCGTACAGATTGTCCAGGTGGCTCCGCCGGGCTGAAATCCTCCGGGAAGTCAGCCGACGCCGACTGGACACTTTGGGCGACCGCCGTGGGGGGGACTCGCGAGGAAAGATCCAAAGAAGGCACGCTCGTCTGCGAACCGGCAGCCACGGCCTGGACCACGTCGCAGGTGCGACACTGGCAGGGCTCAGGCTTTTCCGGTACCGGCTCCGCATGGCCGTCACAACAAGCCTGGCAGTCCGGCACGGCTGCCGGCCGAACCTCCGCGCACCCGCAAAAGCAAAACGCGTGCGGCACGGCCCCCAGCGCCAAACAGACGACCAGGGTGATTGTCAGCCAGAGTTTCATAGCCCAATTTCCACAGGTTTCCTTGTCAAAAGTATACGCCGCAAGCCTTTTGGAGGCCAGTCCCCTTTCAACTACATCCACAAATCTATGTAGCACCCCCCGACAGTGGAGGGTGTCGCGGTTCGTTGACCGGCGGCGGCAGAGGCGCCGGGAATGGCTGAGATTCGTCGGCGGCTTCCGGCGGCCAGGCGGTCACCGCGCAGCCCACCGCACGCTCCAGCGAGGCGATCACCTGCTCGCGGAGCGCCTCGCGCTTGTAGTAATCGATCTGGTAGTCGAGCAGGCGGCGGTAGCTCTGGATCAACTGCTCGAACGGCAGCTTGCCGACGTCGTAGGCCTCGATCGAAAGCCGGAGCGTCTTCTCGGCGTTGGGAACGATCTCCGTCGCCAGAATCTCCAGGACCTGATGGTGCCGGACAAACTGCGCGTACAGCGCCACCACCTCCCGGCGCACCTCGTCCAGCGTGACCTCGTACTGGTGGGCACTGCGGGCAGAGTTGTATTGGGCTTCGCGGACCGCCGCGTTGAGCCGCCTTCGCCACAACGGCAGATTGACGCCCGCGACCAGCGAATAGGCGTCCTCGCCCGTGGCCACCGGACTTATGCCCCGCGGGCCGATCTCGTGCCAGTTGAAACCGACCGTCACGTCCGGCCAGTACTCGCGACAGGCCAAGGCCACCGAAGCCCGATCCCGGCTGTACTCACGCCGGCGGGCGTCCAGCTCCGGTCGGTACGACTGGGCCAGCTCGACCAGCAGCCGGGCGGTGCGTGCAACCTTGCTGCGGTCGAATTTGGCCACGGCGTCGATTCGCGTCTGCGGCGGCAGATGGAGGATCGCGGCCAGCCGTGCCTGGGCCTCGGTCTTCGTCTGCTGAAGTTCGATCAGCCTTGTCTTTAGTGCCGAGAGCTCCATCTGCACCTGGAGGAGGCTCTCCAGCCCGACCTGATTGTTCTCGTACTTCGTCTTGGTGATGTCGATGACGTCCTGAACTCGCGGCTGAAGCGCCCGGATCACTTTGACGGCCCGCTGGAGAAAGTAGACGTCGTAGTAGGCCCGTTTGACCTGCTCGGTGACGCCCAGTTCCACGGCCGTCACTCGTGCGTAGGCGGCCATGGCCTCGTGATAGGCCACCTGGCTCCGCAGGGGCAGCTTGCCGAACCAGGGAAACCGCTGGGAGAGACTCACCACCACTTCCTGCGGTCCCGCGGCGGTCTGGATCGCCTGCAAGAACGTGGTCGTGGTCAGTTGGGGATCGGGCAGGCTGGCGACCTGCGGAACCCGGGCGCCCAGGGAACGGGCATAGGACCGGGCCGCCCGCACCTCGGGATTGTTGGCCAGCGCATACCCAACCAACGCCTCCACCGGCACCGGGCCGGCATGACCGGCGAAGGCCGGCGCGGATTCCGGCTGCGAAAGATAGGAAGCCTGGCCGACAGATGCGGCTGGTGCCGATTGTCCGGCCGCCCGATGGGCGACCGGAGCCTCCACGCGGATTTGAAGCACCGAGGGCAGCCGTGCAGGTCCTTCGGCCGCCACACTCGCAGATCGCCCGCAACACAGCAGCCAACCGCACGCTGCCAGGAGAATCCGCATTTTCCGGCAAGTCACGTACGACCTCCTTGCCCCGTCGCAGCGTACCGTCACCACCAACCGGCACAACCCGGCCTATCACGATCATCGGCACGGCTTGCCGGGCACTTGCAGCCAAACCTCGCTGCCCGCCGTGCTGCGTTCTCCGGGCAGAGGGACCGGGCTGTGTGCCACGGCTGTCT
Source organism: uncultured Planctomycetaceae bacterium (assembly GCA_964618095.1). Classification (GTDB taxonomy): domain Bacteria; phylum Planctomycetota; class Planctomycetia; order Pirellulales; family Thermoguttaceae; genus CAZUAM01. The sequence continues at coordinate 7,488 of CAZUAM010000217.1, forward strand.
CAGCCGTGCTATGGACGGTTACATCTGTCCATCACGAGCACGGCCGACACGGCCGTGGCACCTTATGAACAATCCAGGGTAGCGGCTACCAATTCTCCGGCGAGACGGCACTGACCCCCGCGCCGGCGCGGGCCCGGTCGAGCTGGACCAACGCGTAGAGCAGGTAGCCCACCCCATCGACCGATTCGTAGTACGGCTTGCACGCGTGGCCTCGAATCAGGCCCTTGTAATAGAGCTTGGCAAGGGCCTCGTTGGCGACCTCCTGGGCAAATCGGCCGTAATCCTTGTCCCCGGTCACCCGCTGCATGTGCAGCAAGAAGGAGATCGTCCGGCCGTACAGTCCGGCGTAGGTACCATGCGGGGCCCAGTCTTTCGCGTACGCCCCATAGTACGCCTCCCCGTTGCAGCTTTGTGGCGGGAAGACGCGCCGGATACACTCGGCCCAACGCTTGGCCGCGGCCATAAGCTGCTCGTCGCGGGCAAGTTGGCAGGCATAGGCGTAGGTCTGGGCGGTGTAGATGGGACATTCGTACCCGGCCACGTAGGGTTCCCACGTGTCGATGTGGCCCCGAGGTTCATATTGCTCGTAGCCGCCGGCCACTCGCGGTCCGGGCACCGGGGTGCCGTCCAGCTTGAGGCTTCCCCAGAACTGTTTCGCCTCGGCGTCGTAGCCGTAGCGGGCGTAGGCCCTCAGATACGCCACGGCCTGGTCCCGAAACGCCGGCTCCCCGCTGAGCTCGAACGCCTTCAACAGCGAGTGGCAGTAGAGGCCCGCAACGGACGTGTCGAAATGCGAGCCGTCGAAGCGGTCCTTTCCGGCGTTGGGGCGGTTGGCGATCAGATCGGTCTTCGGATCGCGCCGGCTCCAATAGTAGTCGGCCACCAGCCGGGCCCGGTCGAGCCACTGCCGCCGGCCCGTCTTGCTGTAAAGGAAGGCAAACGCGTGGAGGATCTCGCCGCCGCTCATGGCAAAGTCGCAGCCGCGGCGGCCGTCACCATGGCGGTTGACCTCGCCGGTCTTCTTGTCGATCACGTGCCACTGCCAGATGGCCTCGATTTCGCGGGTGGCCGCCTCCCGGTTCGCAGCCCACAGTTGCGGCCAGACGATCTGCTGGACGTGGATTTCGTGGGGGTTGCCAAGATGGCCCGTCATCACGTCGCGGTAGGCGTCGTAGTGGCGGTGCCATCCCCACCAGAAAAAGCCCTTCTCGTCGACCAGGTTTTTCATGGTGTATTGCAGGCAACGGTCGGCGAAGGCAGCGTAGCGCCGCTCCCCCGTAACGCCAGACAACGCCACCATCGCCCGAATCGTCGGCTGGTCCATGTACAGGTTCCCCCCGGCCGGACCGCGACGGCCACGGCGACCGACGCGAAACTCCTCGTCTAGCGGCAAGGGGTCCTGCGGACACGCCCGCGTGCGGACGTCGAGGATGTTCATCAGCATCGGGCTGCGGACCTCGCCGTAGCGGTCCGTGCCGTGGCTGATCAGCAGGTCGATGCACTCGCGGGCGTAGTCGATGTATTTCCTCTTCTCCACTTCCCCGGGTTTCAGACCACTGGGCAGCACTTCAATCTCGGCGGTGTGGGACACGGCGCTTAGCCAGGAAAACGTCAGCAGCAGAACGGTCCCGGAAACCACGTCTGTTAGGGCGTTCCTCATCATCGCCTGCCTTTTCAAGGAGTTTCGCTTGCCTGCCGATCCCCTGCAACCTGCCCTCAAAATAACTCACCCGTCGGCACTCGGCAAGGGATCGCCACCGAGTAGGGAAAAGGGTATTCTGGAGGAGGGAAAAAGGGGACAGGTCCAATTTGCCGGAACGGCCCGAAGGGTGCTTCGCACAAATTGGACCTGTCCCCTTTTTCCCGGCCTGGCGGAGACAGGAACACGTGCCCATGGTCAACGCCAAGAGGATCACCATCGACGGCTCGGCGGGCGAGGGCGGCGGTCAGATCCTCCGCACGTCCCTGTCGCTGTCGCTGGTGACCGGCACACCGTGCTGCATCGAAAAGATCCGCGCCGGGCGCAAGACGGCCGGGCTGCTGCGGCAGCACCTGACGGCCGTCAGCGCCGCAGCCGAAATCGGCCAGGCAACGGTCGAAGGCGCGGCCATCGGCTCCGGAGAACTCAGCTTCGTTCCCGGCAAGCTTCGGCCGGGCAAGTATCGGTTCGCCGTGGGCACCGCCGGCAGCGCCACGCTGGTCTTTCAAACGGTGCTGCCTGCACTGATGACGGCCGACGGCCCCTCGAGACTGACACTCGAAGGCGGCACCCACAATCCTTGGGCACCGCCGTTCGACTTTCTGCAAAGGGCGTTCCTGCCGATCGTCGGCCGCATGGGGCCGAACGTCGAGGCGACCCTCACGCGGCCCGGCTTCTATCCCGCAGGCGGCGGACTGTTCACCGCCCGCATCGAGCCCCAACCGGCGTTCCGCCGGATCGACTTGCTCCAGCGCGGCGAGATCCTCCGCCGCAGCGCGCGTGCCGTGGTCTCGCGGCTCCCGCTGGAGATTGCCCGGCGCGAGCTGAAGACCATCCAACGTCGCATGTCCTTGGCCGAGGACTGCGTGACGGCCGAGACGGTCGACTCCCCGGGGCCGGGCAACTGCGTGACCGTCGAAATCCAGAGCCGTGAGATCACCGAGGTGTTCACCGGCTTCGGCCAGAAGGGCGTCCCGGCAAAAAAAGTCGCCGCCGGTGTGGTCGAGCAGGCCCAGCGCTACCTGGCGGCCGGCGTCCCCGTGGGAGAGCACCTCGCCGACCAGCTCCTGATCCCCATCGCCCTGGCCGGCGGTGGATCGTTTCGCACCTTGGCCCCGTCGCGCCACACCGAGACGAACATCGACGTGCTCCGCCGCTTCCTCGACCTGGAGATCCGCACCGAACAGCTCTCGCCGGACGCCTGGCAGATCACGCTCGAAAACGCCCCGCCAAGAACTCCTCAAT
>CAZUAM010000218.1:0-10399 GCA_964618095.1 uncultured Planctomycetaceae bacterium
GCCTTACATGGCCGAGGTCTACCGCGCCGCCAGCAGCCGGCCGGTAAACGACCCGGCAAGCCTTGTCGGGGACGACCTGCTGGTGGTGGCTGCCCGGGTGAAAGCGGCCGGATTCGACGTCGAGCCGGCCGGGCCCAGCCAGATCGCCCTGGATTCCGACGGCGAAGTGCTCTGCGCCCGGATCGCCCGGGCCGACCTGGCCAAGTTGAACACCGAGTCGATCGACGCCCTGCTCGAATCGGCCCGGCAGTCGCTGCCGGTGGTTGAGGATCAGGTGCCCACCTGGGGCTACACCTGGGACCTGGTGCTGGCCAATCCGCAGCAGCTCACCGCAGACTTCGCCGCTGCCGGCCGCAGTGGCATCGAGGGCAAGGTGGAAGAGCCGCGGGCGATTCGCGGCAGCCTGAAGGACGTTTACGTCGCCCCCGGTGCCCTGGTGCATCCGATGGTGGTCCTCGACGCGGCGGAAGGCCCGATCTACATCGACCAGGATGCCGAGATCCATCCCTTCTCCCGCGTGGAAGGCCCCTGCTACATCGGCCGCAAGTCGATCCTCCTGGGCGCCAAGTGCCGGGAGGGCAACTCGATCGGGCCGGTCTGCCGGATCGGCGGCGAGCTGGAAGAGTCGATCATCCAGGGCTACTCGAACAAGTACCACGACGGGTTCCTGGGCCACGCCTACGTCGGCCAATGGGTCAACCTGGGGGCAATGACCACCAACAGCGACCTGAAAAACGATTATTCCAACGTCTCGGTCACCCTCGACGGCCGGCGCCCCGTCAACACCGGCTCGACCAAGGTCGGCTCACTGATCGGCGATCACACCAAGACCTCGATCGGCACGCTGTTGAACACGGGCACCTACCTGGGGGCGATGGCCCTGATTGCCACCAACGGCAAGCTGCTGCCGAAGTTCATCCCCTCCTTCGCCTGGTTCCTCGGGGGTGTGGTCACCAAGGGTTTCGGCAAGAACAAGCTCTACGAAACGGCCAAAATGGCGCTGCGGCGACGCGGCTGCGAGTGGACCCCCGCCGATGAGGCCATGTGGAACGAGATATTCAATATGACCAAGCCGGCGCGGAACGAGGCAATCCGGAAAGGTCGCCGGCTGCTGGCTGCTTCCCTTCGGGCATAGGGCCTGGAAAGAAACAACTTGGGGACTGTCCAGATTTTCGCCCAGCGAAAATGGGACGGTCCCCTTCCCACACGGGAAAGTCAATCCTTTACGGCTCCATAGGAGGCATCCTTCATGGCGTCTGAGAAGTACCATGCGCATCCCTTGGTCGACCGAACCCAACCCAACCTCCTCGAGGAAACCTTCGACTACGGCCTGCCGCCGCGGATCCGGTTCGACGGGCCGGTGATCGAGTATATCGACGGCCAGCCGGTCGAGTTCGATCCGGCGGCCCTTCGCACCCGACCGATCGTGATCACCGACACCACCTTCCGCGACGGTCAGCAGGCCCGACCGCCTTACACCGTCGACCAGATGGTCCACATCTACGACCTGCTGGGCAAGCTGGGCGGACCCCAGGGCGTGATCCGCCAGACCGAATTCTTCCTCTACACCAAGAACGACCGTACCACGCTCGATCGCTGCCGCGAGCTGGGACACGCGTTTCCCGAATGCGCCGGATGGATCCGCGCGGTCAAGGGCGACTTCCGGCTGGTCAAACAGGCCAAGCTGAAAGAGACCGGCATATTGACCAGTTGCTCCGACTATCACATCTTTGAGAAGCTCAATTTCAAGAGCCGCCAGGAGTGCATGGACAGCTATTGTGCCGTGGTCGATGCCGCGCTGGAGGCCGGCGTGCGGCCGCGATGCCACCTCGAAGACGTCACCCGGGCCGACGTCGAGGGCTTCGTGCTGCCCTTCGTCGAGCGGCTGATGCGCCTCAGCGAACAGGTGCCCGAGGAGCTCTCCGTCAAGATCCGCATGTGCGACACGATGGGTTTCGGCCTCAGTTTCCCGGGCGCCAAGCTGCCCCGGAGCATCCCCAAGCTGATCTACAAGCTCAACCGCGAGGTGGGCGTGCCCGGCGAGCGGCTGGAATGGCACGGGCACAACGATTTCCACAAGGTCCACAGCAACGGGGTTACCGCCTGGCTCTACGGCTGCGACGCGCTGAACACCACGCTGTTCGGCTTCGGCGAGCGGACCGGCAACCCGCCGCTGGAAGCCGCACTGATCGAGTACATCTCGATCAAAGGCGATCTGTGCGGCATCAATACCGAGGTGATTACCGAGCTGGCCGATTACATGCGTTCGATCGGCCTGCCGATCCCCGACAACTACCCGCTGGTCGGCAAGGCATTCAACACCACCCGGGCCGGCATCCACGCGGGCGGCCTGCGGCACGACGAGCGGATCTACAACATCTTCGACACCGGGAAGCTCTTGGACCGCCCCCCGCGAGTGGCCCTGACCGACAAGAGCGGTGCCGACGGCGTGGCCCTGTGGGTGAACGAATTCTTCGGCCTCAAGGGCGGCAAGCGGATCAGCATGATCAAGTGCCACAAGCTCGCCCGCTGGGTCCACGACCAGTACGAACAGCACGGCCGCATGACCGCCATCAGCGACCAGGAGCTGGAGCAAAAGGTCCAGGAGCTGATGCCGAAGTACTTTCAGAAGTACAAGGGGTAGTGATCATCCTCGCTTGAGCTTCCGCTGGCGAGTGATCATGTCGCGGGCTGCCAAATCTTCAGCCGCGGCGGCCAAACAGTCCCTTGACGGAATCGTGCTACGCCGCTCAATCCGCAAAGGGATCCTCCACCGGTGCCTCCTTGGCCGGAGTGGGCGCAGGCGGTGGTGTCTTCGGCGGCTCGTCGGTCGCCGGCTTGGGGACGGCGGGTTTGGCGGCCGGTGCGGCGGGCGACTGGTTGCAGCGGACGAATTCGCGGAGCTTCTCAAGCAACCGGCCGATCTGTTCGTGAACCTCCTCGGTCTGCGAGACGACCAGCACGTCCACGCCGCCCACCGAGCCACGGGCAATTGATCCCGGTCCGCCTACCTCCTCCCAAGTGGTCGGCTCGACGATCCAGGAAATCATGTCGGCCAACGTCGCGTCCTTGGGAGGAACAGCAGCCGCTTCTGGCGCCGGCTTCGGCGAGGGACCTGCCTTTCTGTCCGCAGGCCGCGCGGCATCTTCAGCCGCCTTCGCTCCCACATTCCACATGTAGACGCCGCACGCACCCGTCATAAAAGGAGCGGGCCCTGAAGTGGAGCGAAAGGACCCTCGCAAGTCGCCCACTGCGTAGATCTTGGTCCGCAGCCGGGTCTCGGCCTCTTCGGGCGTGGTGATCAGCAGCACTTCGTCCTGGATCACGTAGGCCAGGTCCAAATCGCGGAGAATCAACCGCAAGGCCGAACGCAGGGAGATCCCCTTGCAGTTCTTGGTGATCGGGATGGTTGCCGGGTCGAGCCCCACGTCGTCCAGGGCCTTGCGGTCGATCTGGATCTCGATCTTGTGCTTCTTCTTGAGCGTATCGACCGCATCGGCAAGCGGCGTGTCGATGAAACTGAATTCGGTCGGCCGCTTCAGGGCCTTTTCGATTCCCTCCGCGGCGGGCGTTTTGGAAACGTCGACGACGGGACAGCGTGGGACCGCGGCCTGCTGCCCAGCCCGCACGACCTTGCGTTGTTCCTCCAGAAATGCCGCAATCTTGCGATGCACATGATAGGTCTGCGAGACGACCAACGTCGGCACCCTCTGGAACGAGGTGGTCGTGATCGAGCCCGGCCCGCCCACTTCGCGCCAGCTATCCGCGTCGATGCTGGAGCTGATCGCCTCGACCAGCTCCTTGCGCCGGCGGTCCTCTACAGTCTTATCGCCAGAGGCGACCAGGTCGCCCACCGGATAGAGCTTGGTGGAAAGCCGCGTCTCGGCGTCTTCGGGGGTGGTGATCAGCAACACCTCGTCCCCGACCAGGTAGGCCAGGTCCAGATCCCGCAGAGTCAGCCGTAAGGCCGAACGCAGGGAGAGCCCCTTGAGGTTCTTGCTGATCGGCAAAGTCGACGGGTCGAGCCCCACGTCGTCCAGGGCCTTGCGGTCAACCTGGATCTCGATCTTGTGATGAAGCTTCAGGAAATCGACCACGTCCTGCAAGGGCGTCTCGACGAACTCCAACTGGGTGGGCTTTCCCAGCTCTTGCTCGATCTTCTGCTCGGCCGACGGCCTTTCGGCCGCAGGGGACCATTTCGGCCCGGCAGACAACAGCACGGCCGCGCAGACCGCAGCGGCCAGAAGCCAGAGTCTCTTGGACATGAGCACTCCTCCTCTGTTCATGGATTTGCCCGCGCGCAGTACGTGCCGGAGACGTTCCGGAACCCCCGGCAAACACCCGCACGGATCTTTACGTGCCAAAGGGATCCTCTGAACCGGACGCCGATCCTTCGGCCGGCGGTCTGACGGCCGGTGCGTCGCCGAACGGATCGGCGGTCGGCGGCTCGGGCAGCCGCCGAGCGGGCGGCGTGCCGGCCGGCTTTTTGGCCGGCGGTTTGGCTGCCGGAGCAGGGGCAGGTTTCTTGTCGCCCTTCGCGGGCGTCGGCCGCTTGGCGCCGGCCACTCTGCGGAGCTCCTCCAGCAGGGCCGTGATCTGGCCGTGGACGTGGTAGCTCTGCGAGACGACCAGCATCGGCACCCCGCCGAACGAAGCGCCCGCGATCGATCCCTTGGGGCCGGGTTCGGCCTTCTTGGGCGGGGCCGCCGCGGGGCCGCCTCCCATGCCGGGGCCATCATACCTGCCCGGAGCATATCCGCCCATACCGAACCCGCCCATACCACCGCCCCAGGCCGCCGGAGCATTCGCCCAGCTATCCGGAGCAACGGTCGAGGTGATCACATGGATCAGCATCTCACACCGGGCCGGCTGCGGCCCCGGCATCTTCCCGCTGCCCACCAGGTCGTCCACCCGGTAGACCTTGGTGGTCAGCCGGCTGGCGGCGTCCTTGGGCGTGGTGATCAGCAGGACTTCGTCCCGGATCAGGTAGGTCAGCTCGTGGTCGCGGAGCGTGAGTCTCAAGGCCGAACGCAGGGAGATCCCCTTGAGGTTCTTCCTCATCGGCAGGGTCGAGGGATCAAGTCCCACGTCGTCGAGGGCCTTGCGGTCGACCTGGATCTCGATCTGATGAAGATCCTTCAGGTAGTCAACCACGTCCTGCAAGGGCGTCTCGACGAAGTCCATCTGGGTGGGCGACATCAGCGCCTCCTCGATCTTCTTCTCAGCCGCAGACGGCCCGGCACCACGGCACCGTTCCGGTCCGGCCAACAACAGGGCGGCCGCAGACAGCGCAGCGGCCAGCAGCAGGAGTGTCCTGGGCATGACTTGCCTCCTCTCGAAAAAAGGACGTGCCACAAAGAGATACGTGCCGGAGGTGTTCCGGGGCCCCCGGCGAAGACTGAGCGTTATTATACCGCTTGGAGGCAGGTCTCACAATCCCCCTTCCGTGGACAACAGGCGGGGGTGGCAAAAATCAGGTTTCCGCGTCAAAACCGGGAGTTTTCATCGGCTCCCCCGTTGGGAACCCTTCGGCTGCAAATCCACGACCACGACGTTCGGCGGGTCGAACAGCTTGCGGGTCGGTCCGACGCAGGAAGAGAGCGGCTTGCGCAGCAACTTGTACCCGGCGGCGGCGATCTCCACCAGGTAGCCCGTGGGGTCGACACCTTCGAGGATTCCAGCCGGAGGCCCTTTTTCCTTCAAAGGGAATTCGCTGCCGACCTTTGCGGGGCCTTCGCTCGTCGACTTGGCTTTCCCGGCACATCCCAGAGTCCCTCTAGCCCAGACTCTTCTCCGTTTCCGGGTCCAAGAAGTGCAGCTTGTCGGTTGCCACGGCCGGGCTGGCCTTTTCGCCGATCTGAAAGGTGCGGCCGGCGTCTACCCGTGATACGAGTGTCTGCGACCCGGTGTTCAGGTAGACGTATGACTCCGGGCCGACCGGCTCGATGGCTTCGACCACTGCCGGGATCCGCGGGGTGTCTGCCCGTTGCTCGGCGGCCGGTGAGCCGATGTGCTCGGGGCGGATGCCCAGGGTGATCGGCTTGCCGATGTAGGGTTTGAGCCGGGCGGCCCACACGTCGGGAATCGGCAGCGAGAAACCCTCGGTGTCGAAGACCAGTTGCCGGTGGCGTTGTTCGATCCGGCCCTGGAAGAAGTTCATTGCCGGGCTGCCGATCAGGCCGGCGACGAAACGGTTGGCCGGGCGGTTGTAGAGCGTGGCCGGATCGGCCACCTGCTGGATGCGGCCTTCGCGGATCACCGCGATCCGCTGGCCGAGGGTCATGGCCTCGGTCTGGTCGTGGGTCACGTAGACGGTGGTGGTGCCCAGTCGGGCGTGGATCCGGCGGATCTCCTGGCGCATCTGGCTCCGCAGCCCGGCGTCGAGGTTCGAGAGCGGCTCGTCGAAGAGAAACAGTTTGGGTTTTCGGACGATCGCCCGCCCCAAGGCCACCCGCTGCTGCTCTCCGCCGGAGAGTTCGGCCGGCCGCCGGGAAAGAAGTCTGCCGATACCCAGCACGTCGGCTGCTTCGCTTACCCGACGCCGGATCTCGGCCTTGGCGACCCGGCGGAGTTTCAGCCCGAAGGCCATGTTGCCGGCCACGCTGAGGTGCGGATAGAGGACCTGCCCCTGAAAGACCATGGCCAGGTCGCGGTCCTTCGGGGGCACGCCGGCCATGGATCGGCCGTCGATGGAGATGGTGCCGCCGGTAGTCCGTTCCAGCCCGGCGATCATCCGCAGCGTGGTCGTCTTGCCGCAGCCCGACGGTCCGACCAGCACGATAAGCTCGCCGTCGGGCACCTCGAGCGTCAGATTATCCACCGCCCGAACTGTGCCGGGGTAGATCTTCACCAGGTTTTGCAGCGTGAGCGTCGCCATGGCTGTTTTCGTGCAGCCGGTGCCATCACGCGCCGGGCAAGCCCGGCCGCTAAACGGCACAAGCATTCATCAATCATCAATCATCATTTGCCATACGTTCCGAACTCCCGGATCGCCTCGAACATGGCCAGCACGTTTTCCACGGGCGTTTCCTCGAGGATCGTATCGTGGCTGGCGCCGGCCACGTATCCCCCGCCGGGCTTCATGATCTCGAGGACTTCGCGGGTTTGCCGGCGGACGGATTCGGGCGTGCCCTCGATCAGCACGTGCTGGGAATCGATCGCGCCGTTGAAGAGTATCCTGTCGCCGAAATCGGCCTTGAGTCTGGCCAGGTCCATCCCGCGACAGCAGGGCTGGATGGCGTGCAGGCCGTCCAGCTCGATGTCGATCAGTGCGGGGATCAGCTCGGCGAATCCGCCGCAGCAGTGCATCATCACCTTCAGGTTGTAGTCGTGTCCCAGGTTGACCAGCCGCTTGAGGTGCGGCAGCATGAACCGGCGAAACATCTCTTCGCCCAGCAGCGGCCCGCCCTGGCTGCCGAAGTCGTTGCCGATGAAGAAGACGTCGATCACCTCCGCGGCCGCGTCGAAGATGTTCTGGCTGACGGCCGCATAGTAGCCCACCAGGCACTCGATGATCGTATCCACCAGCAAGGGCTCGTCGTACATCTTCAGGTACATGTTCTCCATGCCCAACAGATCGACTAGGTCGTGCCAGAAGGGCGACCAGTCGCCGCCGAGGATCGCGTATTGGCCGCCGTAAGCTTCCGCATCGGCGCGGACGTGCGAGACGTCCATCCACTGCGGGTCGGGCCAGGGATACTCGTGGACGTCTTTCAGTGTGGCCTGGGCCAGGGGGTGGGACATGGGCTGCCCGTAGCCCAGCCCCTCGCGCTGTACCCCGAAGGGCGTCACGGAACTGGCTCCCGGCGAGAGTGCGATCTGCGGCCCGGCGTATGGGGCGTACACGCGGCGGAAATCGTCGCCGAAACGCACCCGCAGGGCTTCGTCGTCCAGGTCCAGCTCCCGCTTGGCCTTGGCCCAGAACTCGTCCGACGCCCCGCACCAGGCGGGCACCCGGTCGGGCTCCTGGTGGGCAAACGCGCTGAGCACGCGGTCGCGCGAGGTCATGGCGTTTTCCCTGACCCGGTCAACAAAAGCACAAGTTCTTCCTCGTTCCCACGCTCTGCGTGGGAACGTCCCGTTGGCACGCTCCCCATCCCGGCGCGGGCGCAGAGCGTCCACCACTGCGTTCCCACGCAGAGCGTGGGAACGAGGGCGCCGCTAAACGGTGAACTCATCACTGAGAACCCTACTCGTGCCAGAGTTTCTTCAGCAGCTTGGCCATCTCGGGATCGTGCTTGCGAACCTCCGCCCGCACGAACCGATAGAAGTCGTTGGCGCCGAACCAGGCTTCGCTCAACTCGGCGAAGTGCTCCTGGGGGTTATTCAGCGTGTAGGCACGGCGGAAAGCAGAAGCAACGTCAAGCAGATTGAAGCGGGTCTTATGGCAACCGGTTCCTTGTGGAATTTCCTGACCCTGATTGTTCTCTATACGGACTGATTTGGCAAGCGGGACCGTCGACTTTTCCCCGGGGCCGCTGGCCCTGATGCACCGGAAGACCTACAATAAGCAGCGTGAACAGTTCCAGCTTCCATGCCAAGACCGGGCCGCTGGGCCTCAGCCCGGTGGTCGCCGGCACCGCCTGCTGCGTGGTTTCGGCCCTGGGATACGCCGCCGCCCAAATCTGCCTGCGCTATCTGAGCAAGTTGGGCGCCGACCCGATGTGGGTCATCTGCAACAAGGAGCTGGTAACCGTGATCGTGGTGGGGCCCTGGCTGCTGTACCGTGGATCACGCGGGCTGACGGTCCTACCGCCGGGCCGGTTGCTGGCCACGCTGATCCTGGTGGGACTGGCAGTTCAACTGGGGGCCAACCTGGGCGTGCAATGGGCCCTGGGGGTGGTGGGGCTGGCGGTCGCCATTCCCGTCATGTTCGGCCTGATGCTCACCGTCAGTGCCGTGATGGGCCAGACCTTTCTCGGCGAACGGGTTTCCAGGCGCTCGGTCTTGGCCATCGGCTTGCTGCTGGCGGCACTGGCGCTGCTGGGCGTGGCCACTTACGCCGTCCACCACTCCGCTCCGCCGCAGTCTGACCAGGCTTCCGACGCGCCGGATTCCTACCCAATTGGTCCGCTGCTGTTGCTCTTGGGCATTGGGGCGCCTTGCCTGGCCGGGGCCATCTATGCCCTGCTGACGATCACCATCCGCCATTCGGTCACCGGCGCGGCGCCGATCAGTACGATCGTGTTTATCACCACGTTGATGGGCGTGCTCAGCCTGGGACCGTTGAGCGTCTTCCGGCTGGGCGCTCAGGAGCTACTCGGAACTCCGGCCGAGCAGATCGCCTGGATGCTTGCGGCGGGAACGCTGAACCTGATTGCCTTTCTGGCGATCACCAAGGGGCTTCAACTGACCACGGTGGTCCACGCCAACGTGCTCAACGCCTCCCAGGTGGCCATAGCCGCCGTCGCCGGCACGGTCATCTTTGCTGAGCCAGGGACCCTCTGGCTGCTGGCCGGCGTGGGTTTGACGATCCTCGGCGTGGTCCTGATCGACCGGCCCCAGGACGCCGACCTCGATGCGGATCAACACGTCTGAAGGAGCCCTTTGCCTTCGACGGCGAGTTCAATTGGCCAGCGTTTTGAGCAGTTCGAGGAGTTCCTCGGGCACGGGCTTGTGGGAGGTGTATGTATCTTGGAAGGGAGTCAGAATCACCTGGCCGTGGATTTCACCGGCCATGGCGCCGGTTTCGCCTTCGATCACCGCCTGGACGGCGAAGTCGCCCAGCCGGCTGGCCAGGATCCGGTCGTCGGGCACGGGCGAGCCGCCGCGCTGGAGGTGGCCCAGGGTGAGCACGCGCGTCTGGAAGGGGCAGCCGGCCTTCTTCAGCCCCTCGTTGAGGATCTCGGCCCCGCCCAACTCGTCCCCTTCGGACACCACGATCATGATCGACTTCTTCCCCCGCGCCTTGAGCACTTGCAGGTGCTGGATGATCTGGGGGACGTCGGTTTCGGTCTCCGGCAGGGCGGCCACTTCGGCCCCGCCGGCCAGGGCGGTGTACAAGGCGATGTACCCGCTGTGGCGTCCCATCACCTCCACCAGGAACAGCCGTTCGTGGCTCTCGGCCGTGTCTCGGAGCTTATCCAGTGCCTCGACGGCCGTGTGGACCGCCGTGGCAAAACCGATCGTGAAGTCGGTGCCCATCAGATCGTTGTCGATCGTGCCGGGACAACCGATGATCCGGCCGTCCCACCGCCGCGACAGCGCCGCGGCGCCGCGAAAGGTGCCGTCGCCGCCGATGGGGATCAAGGCGTCGATGCGGTGCTTCTGGAGAATCTCGGCCGCCTTTTTGAGTCCGGCCTCGGTGCGAAACTCCTCGCTGCGGCTGGTGTGCAGGATGGTGCCGCCCAGCTTCGACAGATCGGAGACCGAGCGGAGCCCCAGCAATGCCTCGCCCTTG
>CAZUAM010000219.1:0-10397 GCA_964618095.1 uncultured Planctomycetaceae bacterium
GACCTTGCGGAGGTCTTCCAGGTACATCACGAGCTGCTCGGGGGTCTCGACCACCGCCTCCTGCGTGATGCCCAAGCTGCTGTCGCCGTAGTTCGGCTTGACCAGGGCGGGAAAGACCGAAGGCAGGGTCGCCGACTGGTCGTCCGGGTCGAAATAGGTCTCCAAGGGCGTGGGCACGTCCACCGCTTTGGCAATCGCCCGCACGAACGCCTTGTTGTAGCAAAACCCCAGGCAGGCAGGTCCGGCACCACTGTAGGGGATGTCGAGCATCTCCAGGATTGCCGGAATGTGCAGCTCCTTGAAGGCGTCGTTATTGAAGCCCTCGTCGCAGAGGTTGAGCACGAACTGGGGCGGGTTCGCACGCAGCTCGGCCACCAGCGATGCGTGGTTGTCCAGAAAGCGGAAACGGAACTCGGTTAGCTCCGGCAGCACCCGCTTCATCCTTTCAATCGTATCGAAATCCTCCGGATTGAAGCAGCCGCCAAGTTTCACGGTATCGGGCAGCCGGGGATCTCCCAGCAGGACCGACACCTCGGGAAATGGAGGGCTGCTCTTGGTCGGCACACCAATCCGCACCGGCGTCCGCGCGGTCAAGAACATCCGGTGAGCCATCATGCCGAGGTCTTGATTACGGTCCGACGCGGCCAGCAGCGATCCATGATCGCGGATCGAGTGGAACCCGACCTGCTCCAGCAAGTCGCAGATCTGTTGCCGGGAGTAGAGACGTTCGGCGTAGAACTGATCGACGATCACCCCCCGTTCGCAGTGGACGACCACCTCGCGCGAAATCAGCCGGGTCCCGTCCGCGGAGACCGAGCGTTCGCGGCAGACCAAGTGGTTCTGGTCGACCCATTCCCAGCTTCGCGGCTCGAAATGGTTCCGCATCCAGTCGCCGTCGACCAGGTCCATCGCCAGGGTCCCATTCGAGTGGAGCACCCGCTTGACCGCCTCCAACACGCGCCGATCGTCCTCCTCTCGCTCAAAATAACCGAAGGAGTTTCCCAGGATGGCCACGCAGTGAAAGCTGTCCGCAGGAAGACGGAACCTGCGCGCGTCGCCCTCGTGAAACGCAACGCTCAAGCCCTCGGCTGCGGCCCGGCGTCGGGCCAGCCGGATCAGGTACCGCGATCGGTCAACCCCGGTGACGTGCTGAAATCCGCGTGAGGCGAGCTCCAGGCAATGCCGCCCCTGCCCGCAGCAAAGGTCCAGAATCCGGTCGTTCGGCTCCAAACCGACGGCGCGAATCAGCAGGTCGACCTCGCGCCGAGTGTTCAGGGCATTCTCTACGACGTCGCCGTCGGTCTTCAAGTAGATCGAGTTGAACAGCTTCCGCCACCAATCCTGCGGAAGGTGGCGCTCCAGGTCGGAGACCGGACCGATCGTGCGGCTGCCGGCCGCCGAAGCCTGTCTCTTCGTAGTGGACACGGCGGCCGCATGCGGCCCTTGGGCAGTGGAAGTCGTGGTGCTCATGGAGTGGGTCCCGTAGGCGTGGGCAAGAGCGGTCCGGCTGCCCCCTGGCAGCCGTGACACGCCAAGCATAGAGGAAATGTATCATCGGCGGTCCGTTTGACAAGGCCAGTTTCGCCCGCCATTTCGCCCACGGCTGCGGAGCCCGCAGCCACAGGAGTCCCCTGAGGAGATTCCCTTTTGGCAAACGACGGACGCACCCTGCCCGCACCACTCGGCACGCGCCTCGGCTCAAGCGTCCGGGAACCCACCACGACCGGTCCGGCGCGGCGGTGGCCCTGACTGCCGGGCAGGCCCTGACTCACACTCCCGCCGATCCCACGAACCCCAGTCCGTGGGCCTTGCCGAGAAGCTGATCTCGCCCCCGACTCCCCACTGCCTTCTGCCCACTGCCCACTGCCTTCTGCCTACTGCCTACTGCCTTCTGCCTACTGCCTTCTGCCCACTGCCTTCCGCCTACTGCACACTGCCTTCTGCCTACTCCCACTTGACCACCGCCCCGGTCTCTGCGCCGGTGACCATCGCTGCGTACCGGGCCAGGCAGCCGGTCTTGAACCGCGGCTCGCGGGGCTTCCAGTCCTTCCTCCGCTCGGCCAGCTCCTGGTCGCTTAGGTGGACGTTGAGCCGATGGCCGAGGATGTCGATCTCGATGATGTCGCCCGGCTCCAGTAGCCCGATCGGCCCGCAGGCGGCGGCCTCCGGGCTGATGTGCCCGATGCAGGCGCCCGCCGTGCCGCCGGAGAAGCGGCCGTCGGTCACCAGCGCCACCTTGTCGTCCAGGCCCACGCCCTTGATGGCGGTCGTCGGGGCGAGCATCTCCTGCATGCCGGGCCCGCCCCGAGGACCCTCGTAGCGGATCACTACCACGTCGCCGGCCTTGACCTTCCCGCCCATGATCCCCTCGTAGGCCCCGGTCTCGGTCTCGAAGATCACCGCCGGCCCGCTGTGTTTCATCATCTCGGGCAGGACGCCGGCGGCCTTGACCACCGCGCCCTGCGGTGCCAGGTTGCCGTAGAGGATCACCAGCCCGCCCTCCTGGCTGAAGGCATTGTCGGCTTCGCGAATGCAGTCGGCCGGGTCGAAACCCAACTCGGCCTGGGAGAGTTCGCGGATCGAACCGGCCCTCTTTCTGACACTCATCCCCTTGCTGTTCCGCGCGCCGCTGGCAGTGACCGCGGCCATCTCGAGGGCCTCTTTCTTAACCGTCTTGGCGCGGAGGTCGTACTGGGCGATGTTCTTCCCCAACGTGTTCCCGGTAACGGTGGGACAGTCTAAGTGCAACAATCCCGGCCGCCCGCGGTTCACGCTGCCCAAAATCGTGTGGACGCCGCCGGAGTTGTGCACGTCCTCCACGTGATAGTGGCTGCTGGGCGCAACCTTGCAGACGTTGGGCGTCTGCCGGCTGAGCCGGTTGACCCGCTCGATGTCATACTCGATCCCGGCCTCGTGGGCCACCGCCAGCATGTGCAGCACCGTGTTCGTGCTCCCGCCCATGGCCATGTCGAGCACCATCGAGTTGTCGATCGACTCGGCGGTGATGACCTCGCGCGGCAACAGCCCGTGGCCCTCGCCCAGCTTGTCAAAGGCCAACACCATCTCCACGATCCGCTTGGCCGCCCGGCGGAAGAGCTTCTTCCGCTCGGCGCTGGTGGCCAGCAGCGTCCCGTTGTTGGGAAGCGCCATGCCCAGCGCCTCGCAGAGACAGTTCATGCTGTTGGCCGTAAACATCCCGCTGCAGGAGCCGCAGGTGGGACAACCGGTCTGCTCCAGGGCAAGCAACTCCTCGGCGCTCAGCTTGCCGTCCTGTCTGGCCGCGGCCCCGATGAACACGTCGATCAGGTCGACCTTCTTGCCCTCCGCCGTCCGGCCGGCTTCCATCGGCCCGCCGCTGACGAAGATCGTCGGAATGTTGCACCGCACGGCGGCCATCAACATGCCGGGGATGATCTTGTCACAGTTGGGGATGCAGATCATGCCGTCAAAACAGTGGGCCTGGATCATGGATTCGACCGAGTCGGCGATCAGCTCCCGGCTGGGCAGCGAGAACTTCATGCCCGCGTGACCCATGGCGATCCCGTCGCAGATCCCGATGGTGTTGAACACAAACGGCGTCCCGCCGGCCCGGCGGACAGAGTGCTTGATCGACTGGCCGACCTGGTCCAGGTGGACGTGTCCGGGAATAACGTCGGTGTAGCTGTTGCAAACCGCGATGAAGGGTCTTTGGAAATCGTCTTCCCCCACGCCGGTCGCCCGCAGCAGGCTTCGATGGGGGGCCCGGGCGTCGCCCAGTTTGACAGTGTCGGATCGCATCATCCAGGGTCCTTTCGTGCAAGATCGCGCGGTGCGGGCATTTTAAGCGGCGGCCAGCGCGAATGAAAGGGGGAGGGGGGCGGAAGGCGGAAGGCGGAAGGGGGAAGGCGGATGAAAGAAGAAAAGGGATCGGTGAAACAGCGCGCGGCTGGCAGACGACGACGACAGGGGCTATGATATTCGAAAAGCCGTACAATGGGACGAAGTCTCACCGCCACTGGCTACCACGAGGATCCGACCATGAGATGCTCAATTCTGCCGCTCTGCCTTGCCCTGTTGGCAAGCCCCCTGCCGGCCGCTGATAAACCGGCCGAAAAAGACCAGTTCACCCCGCTATTCGACGGCAAGACCTTCCGGGGCTGGGATGGAAACCTCAAGGTCTTCCGCATCGAAGACGGGGCCATCGTCGGCGGAAGCCTCAAACAGCGGGTGCCACGCAACGAGTTCCTCTGTACCAAGACGCAGTACGCCGATTTCGAGCTGCGGCTGAAGTTCAAGCTCTTGGGCAAGGGGGCCAACGCAGGTGTGCAGATCCGCAGCCGGCGAATCCCCAACCATCACGAGATGATCGGCTACCAGGCCGATCTGGGCGACGGCTGGTGGGGCTGTCTCTACGACGAATCCCGCCGACGCAAGGTCCTGGCCGGGCCGCCGAAGAAGGAGCTGGCAAAACTCGTCAAGACGGACGGCTGGAACCAGTACGTCATCCGCTGCCAGGGCCGACGGATCCAACTCTGGGTCAACGGCCGCCAGACGGTCGACTACACCGAGCCCGACAAAAAAATCCCCCAGAAGGGACTGATCGGCCTGCAAATCCACGGCGGGCCGCCCAGCGAAGGGTGGTATAAGGATATCCGGATTAGGCAGTTGCCGGCGGATTAGCTCTCGGCTATCAGCAGTCAGCGGTCAGCTATCAGCAGTCCGCCGTCAGCTTAGCCAAATTGGCCGTTTGGGGCGAAGGCCGTACCATAAGACTCACCCATCAGAAAGCTGAAAGCTGAAAGCTGATCGCTGATAGCTTCTTCCATGCAACCCAAGTTCCTCTACTTCGATCTCGGCAAGGTGCTGGTCGACTTCGACGTCGACCAGATGTTCCGCCAGATAGGCCAGGTGGCGGGCGTCGATCCGGCTCGGGTGGAGGAAGTGGTATTCGAGGACGGATTACAGGGGCAATACGAAACAGGCAAGATCTCCGGACCCGAGTTCTACGAAGCCTTCTGCCAGCGGACCGGCACCCGGCCCGACTACGATGCCCTCCGCCGCGCCGGCAGCGAGATCTTCGAGCTGAACCTCTCCATCCTGCCCGTGCTGACACAGCTCTACCATGCGCGTTACCGATTGGGCATCCTCTCGAACACCTGCGAGAGCCACTGGGAGCATTGCGCCCGGCGCTACCGAATCCTCAGCGGATTGTTCACAGTCCGTGCACTGAGCTACCAGATCGGGGCCGCCAAGCCGGACGCGGCGATCTTCCACCGGGCCGCCCAACTGGCCGGAACTGCGCCGAAGGAGATCTTCTATGTCGACGACTACGCCGATCACGTGGCCGGCGCCAGGGAAGTCGGCTTCGACGCCGTGCAATATACCTCCACCCCGGAGTTGGTGGTGCACCTGCGTGGCCGGGGCATACGGTTCAACTATTAGACCGAGCAAGAGACCTCACGCAACTCGGGCCGCGTGCAATACACGGCTCGGCTGCAACCGGTCCGATCACGACGACTGGGTGGGAAGCCCGCCATGTAGGGCCGCCAGGGCCGCAGGTTCCATCTCCAGTCGGGCCACGGTGCAACCGGCCTTCTGCACATCGGTGACGGCCGAGCGGATCGCTGCCTCCAGCGAATCGGCCCGTCGGCTGAACCCGATTTGGACCACGCCCGCGCACGACCAAACCGAGCCGTCATCGCACCCAGCCTCGTAGAGAGCCTCCACCAGTGTGTCCGAATGTTCCGTACCCTTGGCCAGGGTCACCACGAATTCGTACGTTCTCACCGCTTGTTCCTTGCGAGCGAAGTCCACGCCGCGACTCAAAAGATGTACCGGTTGACCACGTTCTCGAACAGCTCTTGCTGGCCGCTTACGTTGGGCTTTACGTCGCCCTTTGCGAGCATGTACTTCTCCAGCGAGGCGAAGTCGTGCTTGCCGGCCTCGATCTCGGCGCCGATGCCGGAGTCCCAGGAGTTGTAGCGGTCCTTCACCATCCCCGCCAGCTCGCCGTCGGCCCGGATGGCGGCGGCGATTTTGAGACCCTTGGCAAACGTGTCCATCCCGCCGACGTGGGCGTAGAACAGGTCCAGCGGCTCAAAACTCTCGCGGCGGACCTTGGCGTCGAAGTTCACCCCGCCCGGGGCGATCCCGCCGTACTTCAAAAAGGCCAGCATGATCTTGGTCGTCATGTAGACGTCGGTGGGGAACTGGTCGGTGTCCCAACCCAACAGCAGGTCGCCGGTGTTGGCGTCGACCGAGCCCAAAAAGCCCTGGTGCCCGGCGTACTCCAACTCGTGTTCCACGCTGTGGCCGGCGAGCGTGGCGTGGTTGGTCTCGATGTTCAGCTTGACGTGATCCGTCAGGTCGTACGCCCGCAGGAAGTTGATACAGGCCGCCGCGTCGAAGTCGTACTGGTGCTTGGTCGGCTCCTTCGGTTTCGGCTCGAAGTAGAACTGGCCGGTAAAGCCGATCTCCTTTGCATAATCGACGGCCATGTGCATGAAGGCGGCCAGGTGGTCCAGCTCCCGCTTCATGTCGGTGTTCCAGAGGTTTTGATATCCTTCCCGGCCGCCCCAAAACGTGTAGCCGTCGCCGCCCAGCTCCTTGGTCACCTCCAGGGCCTTCTTCACTTGTGCGGAGGCATGCGCGAAGGCGTCGGCATTGCAGCTTGTGGCCGCCCCGTGAACGTAGCGGGGATTGCTGAACAGGTTGGCCGTACCCCAGAGCAGCTTCACACCAGTCCGCTGCTGCTCCTCTTTGAGGACCTTGACCACCGCGTCGAGATTCTTGTTGGTCTCGGCCAGCGAGTCGGCCTCGGGGGCCACGTCGCGGTCGTGAAAGCAATAAAAGCCCGCACCCAGCTTCTCCATGAACTCGAAGGCCACCCGGACCCGATTCACGGCGTTCTCGACCGTGTCCTCGGGACCCTCCCAGGGGCGGATCATCGTGCCGGGTCCGAACGGATCGGCACCCGTGCCCCGCATGGTGTGCCAATAGGCCACGCTAAAGCGGAGCTGGTCCTTCATCGGCTTGCCCTCGACCAGCTCGTCCTCGTCGTAGTGGCGAAAGGCCAGGGGATTGTCTGAATCGGGTCCTTCAAACTTGATCCTGTCGACGTCTGGAAATGCAGGCATGGTCTCCGTCCTTTGGCTAGTGGTCGGTCCGGGAGCCCCGGGGAGTGATTCATCTCAGAAACCGCGGTGTCTATGGTGCCAAATCGGGGATCGTCCGGCAAGGGGCGGCGAACCAGGCAGCGGGAACACGGCAGCCCGGCCTCGTTGCGACTAACCCCATAGGGCTGGATCGCCCGTGCGGGGGGGCTGTGGCAGAACCCCGCGATCGGGTAGAATGGGCGATAGCTGCGGTCGCCTTCTGACGAAACCGACGCACGTTCTCCAGATACGTGCTTCTTTCCGGCACTCTCATGGCTAGAACGCGCTTGGCGGAACACGAGTGACCCGAATGGCCTCATTGATGCTTCGAGAATGTTGCGTTCTTCTCCTCGGCGTCATCCTCGCGTTCATAACGTCGCTTTTCCTTAATCCCGCACGGGATGCCATTGCCTTGGCTCTTGCTGTACTTGTTCCGGTTGGGTTTTGCCTCGGCCGCACCGCATTCGTTCGTTTCCCAGATGCACCGATCAGCCCACTCCGCCGGTTAGGCTTCCAATTCGCAATCGCATTTGCACTTATCTCACTCCTGCTCTTCGAGATAGGCGTTGCCATGTTCGCCGGCGCTAAGGATATTCCTGCATTCGTTTGGGCACTTGTCCTCGGGTTCGGCATTGCTTACCTAATCTTGATGTTGCTTGCACAGTCGGTAGCACCCCCCACTGCCGACGCGGATTCCTGGGATGGCGCGTAAAGATCCTTGCCGTGACTGTCCGCCGACAATGCATAGTCGCAACGTGCCTGCGCCATCGCCACATTGGCCGTTCAAGCGCTGTCTTGTTTGCTACTATGATAGGTGGTCTGGAGCTGCCTTGTTCGGCTGAGGACGGCGACCACCATGCACACCGTTGGGAGCGCAAATCCTCGCTGTCATGAGACGGAAACACCCGTGGCGCTGCACAATCGCAGCCTTCGTTGTGCTTATGCTGTGTACTGCCGCGTTCTTGTACTACCGCCTGAATGAGTCGCTCCGAAGGAACTACGAAACGATTCGGGTGGTTCAGATAGTTGAGGACTACATAAGAACGCATGACGCCAAATGGCCGTCTTCCTGGGAGGAGCTGGAGGACGCTGAAACCTTCAAAGAAACCTCCAAGCAGAGCGGTTGTCGTTTGGCCTACTTCCAAAGATACACAGCCGCCGACTTCTCGCTCACGTCAGAGCAGCTTCTCGAGAAACCGGAACGGATCTATAATGCAGTAACGCCTGCGAACGGGGAATACGTCTGCTATCCGAATGCGCGACGACACCTCGATCGCGTCCTGCAAGCGATACGTGACGTAAGAGAGCGCCGCTGACGCAGCACGTGCGCCGTTGGATCGCCGGCCGCTTCGTGGTCCGACAGCCGTGCTATGTGCTTTTGCAGACAATCCAGTCGCCCAGCCGGGGACACAACTGCGAGACGGCGAACAGCAACCGGGCCTTGGCCGGCACGACCGGCTCGGGCCAGCGGCGTTGGCAGGCCTCCGGCATTTTGTTCGCGTGGTTGATGCCGCGCGTCCGAGGAGGGAAGCTTCACCTGCCGGGATCGAGCAGAGCGGAATCCCGCTGAGGCGCTGCCGCTTGTTCAGCTCTTGTGCTTCTCTGCCGTCGAACCAGTCTCGATCCGAGCGAAGTCTGCTTCGCTCGCAGGTCCCCAAATATCGCGCTCACATCAAACTCGAAGCGTGCCGCGAGTTCCTCACGCACCCGCCTCACTTCAGAAACGATCGGGTCTTCCCACATGACGCTATTCTCCCATCAACTCCTCAGGAGTGCAGATCAGGGGCATGTTGTATCCTTCCTTGTTGCACACCACCCCAATCCGCCGAATGAGCTGGGCGTTGGCAAGGTGCTTGCAGTTCCACGTCAGAAGATAGTCCACATCGTTCACGGCCGCAACCGCAATATGAGCCGCGTCCCGAACGGCCCGCGCTGGAATGGCTCCGCTGGACAGGATTGCCGTCGTCAAGGATTCGGGCTCTTCGGTGATCTCGAGAACCGGCAGACTCCTGATCTTCGCCGTCCTCTTCGTGGCCTCTTCGGGATCTCCAGCACGTGCTTCATCAAGAACGACCTGCGAAATGTAGCACTCGAACTCCTGACGCCGCTCAGTCCACCAGTCCTGGGTGGCCTGTTGATGCGCCGCTACCAGAAGATCCCGGCTTGGACGAGACACAAGGTAGCTCACAAAGCTCGTTTCAAGGTACACGGATTCCATGCTCGAACCTGGTCTCGTTTATCATGACCAACTCAGACAATCCACCTACAACTGCATGCTATCAGGTCTGAGATGGAAAGCAAGGCATTGGCAAACCCGCTGGCCGACACGGGCCCCATATCAGCCCGCTCCTCTCCCGCGGCCTCACGTCATCCGCAGCACGATCCAGTCGCCCAGACGGGGCCATAGCTGCGAGATGGCGAACAGCAGCCGGGCCTTGGCCGGCACGACCAGCTCCGGTCGGCGACGCTCGCACGCCCGCAGAATCGCCCGGGCGAGCTTCTCCGGCGGAATCCCCCGGATTCTCACCCCCGCCCCAGGTGTCCGGGCATGCTCCGGCAGGTCCTCCAGCCCCTCCAGCGGATAGAGCCGGGGATCTTTCCTCGCGATCGGTCCGGGGCAGACCAGCAGCACGTGCAGGCCCTCGGGCCCCAACTCGAGGCGCAACTGCTGCGAGTACCCGGCAACGGCATGTTTGGTGGCCGGATAGGCCCCCACCCAGCGGGCCGCCGACTTGGCCGCCAGCGACCCGATATTGACCACGTGCCCCCGCTGCTTCAACAGATGCGGCACCGCCGCCCGCGTGCAGCAGACCATGGCAAAAAGGTTCAGCTCCATCAGCTCTCGGAACTCCTCCGGTGTGGTCTCCACCAGCTTGCCCCGCATCGACCGGCCGGCACAATTGACCAGCACGTCCAGCCGGCCGAACCGCTCCAGGGCCCGGGCCAGCAGCCCGTCCACGTCCTCCTGCCGGGTGATGTCGGCGTGGACGCCCAGCACTTCGCTGCCGCGCTCAGCCAACTCGCCAGCGGTCTGTTCGACGGCGTCGGGCTCCAGGCCGACGATCACCACCTTGGCCCCGGCCGCGGCAAACGCCTCGGCAATCGCCCGGCCCAGCCCGCTCGACCCGCCGGTCACCAGAACCACCTTGTCCTGCCAAAAGCCCATGGGGACGAGGATACAGGGGTCAGGGGCCAAGGGCCAGGGGGCAGGGGTGGGCTGATGAAAATGCCGGAATATAGGGAGATTGGGATTGACGGGTAATT
>CAZUAM010000220.1:0-10312 GCA_964618095.1 uncultured Planctomycetaceae bacterium
AAGAAACTCAAGGAGATTGTACAGATGTAACCGTGATAGCATTTTCACTTTGAGTCATTGAGTAGTTGACGGACGTCCACGCGCTTTGGAGTATCTCGCTTGAGTTGTTGGTCGAGTTCGTGGACCAGCGTCTGGAATTCGCTCCGCGCCGGTTGCGGAACCCGCGCGATCTGGGAAGGGAGGCCATCAAGCCCCAGCCGCAACCAGTCCTCCGACGGTAGTTGCTGACTTGCTGCCACAATCACCTCCGACCGCGTGACCACGTCCGCAACCATGGGCGTCCCCGGCGCCAAGTTCTTACGCCAACAAAAAAAGGCACAACTGGAGCTAACCTCCTCGGCAAAGGAGGTCGGCTCCAATTGTGCCTTCAACTAGCAGGTCCTAATCCTACGCGCTAAGGCGGTCCACCCACTCAGGGCGAACCCGTTCTTCGTCGGCTACGAGCCGGCCAGGAACTCGGTACTGAAATTGTAGCACACGGTCAGTCTCGACCGGAAAACCCCTCCGGATTTCCCACCAAACCTTCGAGTTTCGTTCGTAACTCGGCCAGTGCCTTGGACTTGAAGGTCTCTTTCGTTTTCTTGAGGACTTCGATCGTCTCCAAGATGGCCTCACGACCAACCGGCTGGTCGGGGCAGTCTAGCAGTTCGCACAGCATGTACAAACGCCGACGCTGCTTCGACCGGGCCCACAATTTCAGCAGCTCGGACAGGCAGGAAGCCAGCGTGCGAATCGTCCCGAAGGAGACGTCGTCGCCAGGGTCATCCGCCCGGGGCAGCGGCTTCGATGCCATGGTCTCCAGGTCGGCCAGACACGACTGCAAACGCTCTCGAACGGCCGACAACGCTCGCCGCTTTCGGGAGTGCTCGACGGCTGTCCGGACGCACCGGATCAGCTCGTCAAAGTCCAGGGGCTTGGTCAGGTAGGCCACCACCGACATCTCGACCGAGCGGATCGCCGTCTCCATCGAGGGGTAGCCGGTCACCAAGATGACGGGCATCTGGCTGTCCAGCTCTCGGGCTTCCCGTGCCACCCGCAGATCCGGGTTGCGCGGCATCCGAATATCGGCCATCAGCAAATCGAACCGGCCACGTCGGAGACTCTCGACGGCTTCCTCGGCGTCTTTGGCCGAGTGGCACTCAAAGCCTTCGCGCCGCAGCAGCCGGCAGGTGGACTCCCGAAAAGTGTCCTCGTCGTCGGCAACGAGGACTGCCCCTAAAGTAGTCATGTCAGACCTCCGTGTTTACGGTTGCTTGGATGGAAGGTAAACGTGGAAACATGTCCCTTCGCCGACTCTGCTCTCGAACTCGATTTTCCCCTCAAGGGACTCGACAATGCTCCTGACGACCGAAAGACCCAGCCCGATTCCTTCAGCGTTCCCGCCGCCGGTGTCAGCCGAGAACAACGGCTCGAACATCCGATCCTGTACCTCCGCTGGAATCCCGGGGCCCTGATCGCGGATGCTGATCCTGACATAATGCTTATCGACCGGTTCCGCCACAATGTTTACAACCCCGCTCCGGCGGGACGCCTGGATCGCGTTTACTGTCAGGTTGTACAAGACTTGTTGCAGACTGCCTTCGGGCGCCCTGACGATCAACTTCGGGGAGACCGGGGCAAGCTCGATCGTTACCTCGTGCTCCCGGCGGAGCGGTTCGAGCATCACGAGCACGTCGCGGATCGTCTCTCCGACGGGGACGTCGGTCGGCGTCTGGGCTCGGGGGGAATGCAACTTGTACATCTGCCGCACGATGTGCGTGATGCGGTCGATCTCCCTTTCGATCGGCTCGACCATGTCACGGTCGGGATGGTCCTCGGGCACGGCGTCCCTGATCAGTCGGAAGCAGTTTTTGATTCCGGCCAGCGGGCCGTTGATTTCGTGGGCCACGCGGGCAGCCATCCGGCCGGTGGCGACCAGTTTCTCCGCTTCCGCCTGCATCTTCTCCGATCGCCGAAGCGCCTTTTCGGCCCGCTTTTGCTCGGTGATGTTTTGGGAAATCTCTATCACGCCCGTGGGATTTCCGTTTTCGTCTCGCAGGGCGACATTCGCCGTGCAGTGGAAATAGTGGGTCTTTGCGTCCTTGTCGATTACTTGTGTCTCATGCGTATGCGTCCGCTCATCCTCAAAAGCCTTGAGCGTGAGGCAAGGATAGGGCTCACATGGTGTTTCTCTGCCGTGATAGGCCTGATAGCATTTCTTGCCGATCAGGTCGTTCCCGAACAGCCGCTTGGCGGTGTCGTTGGCCCAGACGATGTTCAGGTCCTTGTCCATCATGCTCACGTGGTTGGGCACGGAAGCCAGCATGGCGTTGAGTTGTCCTTGGCTTGCCCGCAGCGCGTCTTCGGCCTGCTTGCGTTGGGTGATGTCCAGAGCGAGGCAGACGATTCCCCGAATCTCATCCTCGTCATCTCGCATAACAGACCCGGAGAGAACCACAGGAATCCTATCACCGCTCTTGGTGAGAAGGGATTTTTCAACATTCCTGACAGAACCTTCTTTCACCAGGCGGCGGAGCACGGTCTGCTTGACAGGCAAAGGATGCATGGACAGAATAGACTGGGCGGTGTTTTCTTCTTCGAACAGCAGCGTTGCGGGCTGCCCGATGAGTTCATGTTCCGCATAACCCAGCAAGTTACAGGTCGCATCATTGACCGTGCCGATTGTACCATCGGGTAGGACGACCAATAGCATATCGGTCATTGAGTTGATGATGCTGTCGGCATAGTCCCTTGCCCTGCACAGTTCCTCCTCACCCTGCTTGCGCTCGGTAACGTCGTCGTAGGCCGCAACAACTTCGCCCGACGGCAGCCGATAGACGTAGTTCTCTCTCCAGCCGGCGATCCTCTCGTCTTTGTAGGCAGAAACCGGATGGTGTTGGGGGGTTCCCGTACGCCAGACTTGTTGTAAGACATCAAGCAGGCCGAATTCCTTCACGCCGGGAAACGCTTCCGTAACGCGCCGCCCGATTACTTCTTCCCTTGTTGTGCACTCGATTCTCTCTGCAGCCTTGTTGAAATACTTGAACACGAAGTCGGCACCAGCGTCCACCGCTTCAAACACAGCCACCCCACTACTCATGTTGGCGAAGAGCTCTGCGAACCGGGCTTCCGACTCGCGCAACTCGCGCTCGGCTCGCTTGCGCTCAGTGATATCCGTAAGCAACCCAAGGGTGCCCACGAACCTTCCGCAATCATCGTAGAGGGGACTCGCCGAGACACTGATGTGCTTCGGTTCCCCCGTCTTGTGTCGTAGGACCGTTTCGTATCGGGAAGACTCTCCTGAGCGTCGCTTCCGAGTCTCGCTCACGTATTTGGAGAACTCCGCTTCATCGGTGAGTTCCTTGAGATTGAGCCCCAGGAGTTCCTCCTTCTTGGATCCCAGCATGTCGGCGTAGGCTTGGTTGACGAACACGATGTTCTCGTCGGGGTCGACGATTCCGATTCCTTCCCGGGCCGTTTCGACCAGATTCCGATACTTGTCTTCGGAGGCCCGCAGCGTCTCCTCGGCTTGCTTGCGCTCGGTGATGTCCCGCGTCGTGCAGACAATGGTCGGTCTGCCTTTGTAGTCGAAGGCGTTCAGGCTTATCTCTACCGGGAAAACGTCTCCATTCTTCTTCTTGTGATACTGCACTGCAATCCGTCCAGGAACACTCCTTACCGCGTCTCGGGTCTTGTCTGGCTCGGCGGACACATCAGTAGTCTTGAAGGTCAGCCACTGCTGACGGCTATAGCCATACATCTCAACAGCGGCTTGATTCACATCCAGGATCCGCTCGGTTTCCTGGTCGATGACAAATGCGGCGTCAGACACCGCCGCAAACAGTGTGCGATATCGCTCTTCGCTCTCGCGCAGCGCGTCGTCCGCCCGCTTGCGCTCGGTGATGTCGCGTGCAACGTGCACGCTGCCGACCAGCCGTCCTGCCGAATCCCGTAGTGGCGACACGGTCACGAGGAAATCACCCGCAAGCCGCTCTTCGTGAACCTCGACCGTATGTTCCTCGCCATCCTGGAGTAGTCGTGAATGCGGGCAGAACGGCAGAGGCTCGTCGGTGCCGTGAACCAAGCCGTAGCAGGTCTGGCCCACGCACCGGTCCTTGGCTAGGCCCAGCCGCTCGGCCATGGCTTTGTTCACGCGCACAATCCAGTGCTGCGTGTCCAGGATGGCAATCAGGTCGGGGACGGCGTCGAAAGTCCGCTGCCACTCCTCTGCTGCCTGAACGGCCGGAACGTCGAGCCGCAGACGGGCCCTGGCGGCCTGTTCGCCCGGCGATCGCCCCTTCTTCTCATCTGCTCGCTGCGACGGGACAGGGCGCGAAAACGGCTCTTGTGATTCCTTCGCCGCCATGACCGGATCCTCCAACCCACACCACCAACCGACGGCCTGCCTTTGCGGCGGGCACGCGCTGGCAAACTCCTAATTTACGCCCTTTCAGTCCAGATGTAAGGTAGTGTCCATCAAGATGCGCACTTTTGATTTTGGCTAGTCCTTGGAACTGGAAGGGAAATGTCCCTGCTCCCCTCGGGGAGCAGGCCGCAAAGATTTCGCAGCTTAACCAACCGCTGCAAATGCTTGTTCTTGCTCCTGTTCTCTAAGCCGATCCATGTCGAGATAGCGACGCGTGCCCCAACGGGTGCCGGCAATGTGGCGTAGCCTGGCCGCCACCAGCATCAGGGCCGACTGGCCGTCGGGAAACGCGCGCACCACGCGCGCGCGACGCCGGATCTCGCGCATGATGCGTTGCAACGGATTGTTGGTTCGCGTCTGCCTCCAATGCTCGGGCGGAAACTCCATGTAGGCGAGCGTGGCCTCAACCGGGGAACCAGTATGGGAGAGGGCGGCGACAACGGGCTGTCACCGCGGGCGGATTTTGCCGAGAAAAGGTCTTCAGAGCGACCAGATGGGCGTGCGCAGTTGTGAGGCGCCGCGGCAGTCGTTTCGCGATTGTAGATCGCCTTGATCATCTCCGAACCGCCGCCACCGTGGGGCTTGGCTAGATACTGTTGGGACTTGTGACGGTTCGCCCGACCGGAAGGGCGAACTCGCGATCACCACGTCGGTCCCAATAAACCTCTTCGCGATCAACGAGCATTCCCTCGGGCGCCTCAATCCCAAGCCGAACCTTGTTCCCTCGGATGCCGAGGACGGTGATCACGATGTCGTGGCTGATCATGATCCTCTCGTTTTTCTTTCTTGACAGAACTAACATGGCGTCATCCTTCCGGATTGAGGCGTGCTCGTTCAAGAAGCCGGTTTTCGGATTCACACGTCACGTCGTCCTCCACCGGCCCGCTGGCAGCCCAATATCGCTTCAAGCCGTCGGCCGCTTCCCGGCGCAGCGTTTCGTCGTCATGCTCATCGCAGATCAGTTCCAGGAACGACCGAACCGCCTCCCTCTGTTGCGCGGTCAATCCCTGAACCTGCCCCAGGAAATGCTCAAGAAACGCCTGTTCGTTGACTTCGGGGTTGAGGCAGTAGAGCGTGAACGACAAAACGTTGCTTGTTCGACCGCCATTTCCCCGTGTCAGGGCGCAGGTCATGTAGGCAGGCAAGAAGAAGCGAAGAGCTTTGGGCGAGAGGAACAGCAGGCTGGAGTAGTTTTCCTCAATAACTTCACGAGGGATCCTTCTCCAGTCCGAGGTCCATGTCTTCCCTTGAAAACCGCGAACTTCCGCATTGGCGCCAGAATAGCTTGGATGCACAAGCGCCGTGTCGCCAGGATAGCGCACGTGGGCAAAGGCCTTGTCGATCACCTTGCTCAACCGCCCTACCTTTCCCAGAAACTCCGAAGTAGCCATGATCGAGCAAACACCTGTTCTGGGGGCCTGAGTTCACACCTTGCGCGAAACCAAAAAAAGAGGCACAGCCGAATTGCGTCCCTATGAGAGACGCAAATCGGCTGTGCCTCGACTTATGAGCCTCTTGCCCACCCGCCAGGCGGGACGCCCAGAACCATAATAACGCTAACATGGAATTCTATCCGCAGGGCGTCACTGCCACAACCCCAAAACGGTCGCTCGCCCCCGCTCCATGGGGGTACGGCTCTTCTGGCTGGTGTCACGGAGCCGGTCGCAGCGATCACAAGCTCCGTACCCATAATGTAGGGGGACGCGTGTTTGTGGGCTATGGTAGTATTCAGAAGCCGTTGTTGGCAGATTGGCTTGAATTACCGGCATTTGACCTCAGAACGTGGATAGCTCGACATGGTGGCACAGGACATCCGCGTTCTGGTGGTGGACGATTCGGCGGTCGTCCGCTCGATCATCGCCGACAGCATCGCCGGCACGCCCGGCATGGAGGCGGTCGGCAAGGCCGGCGACGGCCGGCAGGCGCTCGAGATCTTCGACTCGGCACGGCCGGACGTGATCACGCTGGACATCCAGATGCCCAACATGGACGGCCTGGCCACACTCGACGCCATCCTGGCCCGAAGGCCCACGCCGGTGATCATGGTCAGTTCGCTGACCAAGCTGGGGGCCAAGATCACGCTGGACGCGCTGGACCGCGGTGCCCTGGACTACCTGGCCAAGCCCGACTATGGGGCCCAGACCAAGGCTGCCCTCCAGGAAGAGCTGCCGCGGAAGATCCGTAGCGCGGCGGGCACCGACGTGCGCCGCATCCTCCGGATTCGCCGGGAGCGGAACAGGCGGCGGGCCGAGCGGAAACCGGTGCGCCGGGAGGTATCGACCGCCGGGCCGGCCGAACTGGCCGGGAAGTGCATTGCCATCGGGATCTCGACGGGTGGTCCTCCTGCCCTGTCCAGCTTGTTCGAGAGGCTTCGGCCGCCCATGCCGCCGATCGTGGTGGTGCAGCACATGCCGCCGAGCTTCACGAAGCCGTTGGCCTGGAGGCTCGATTCGCTGGGCGAGCTTTCCGTCAAGGAGGCGGCCCACGGCGATCTGCTCAAACCAAATCACGTCCTGATTGCGCCCGGCGGAAAGCACCTGCAAGTCCGCCGGCTGGGCGCGTCGGCGAAGGCTGTCGTTCGCGACGGAGCACCCGTCAGCGGTCACAAACCGTCCGTGGACGTGCTGATGCGCAGCGTGGCCGAGGTCTTCGGCGACGACTGTTTGGGTGTGATCATGACGGGAATGGGGCGCGACGGGGCGGCCGGCTGCGGTGCCATCCGGGAAAAAGGGGGTTACGTTCTCGGTCAGGATGAGGCCACGTCGGACGTCTACGGCATGAACAAAATGGCCTACGTGGAAGGGAACGTCGACCGTCAGTTCGCCCTGAACGAGGCCGCCATGGCGATCGCCCGACAAGTCCGAAGCCGTTGGCTGCCGGCTTGGTCCGTTTGACTTGCCGGCCGGACGACGATCCGCAACCCACCCGGGGGGGCGCCGGGTGAACTCTGCCGGCTTCTCCAGCGGCCCGCCGAATTGCGTGCTACGTTTGCATCAGTGAGTTCCTCCGGGCTGACGGTCCGGGAGGGACGGGCCCACGCGAAAAGCGGTGGGTCGCCTTAGTTGGCGGGACCAGGACCCGCAGGCTGAAGGCACAATCGAAGTCACACTCTCCCGCAGCGAAGAGGCGACTTCGGCTGTGCCTTTTTTTGTTGGGCCAGGTTGCCCGCGCACGCCACGACTTCTTCCATGTAGCAGACGAACGGACAGCCCCATGAGCACCAGAGTTCTTGTTACTGACGACTCGGGAACGATGCGGAAGATCATCCTGCGGTCACTCAGCGCTGTCGGAATACCTTCGGCCGTTGAGGCTGCTGACGGTAACGAGGCCGTGCAGATCTTCGTACCGGGACACTTCGACCTGGTGCTGACCGACTGGAACATGCCCGGCAAGACGGGATTGGAGGTTACCCAGGCGATCCGCGCCCAGGACCCGAAGGTTCCCATCATCACGATCACGACCGAGGCCGAAAAACAGCGTGTGATGGCGGCCATTCAGGCCGGTGTTACAGACTACCTGGTCAAGCCGTTTACGCCTGACACGCTTCGGGAGAAGCTCGAGAAGCATATTGCCGCCATGACGTGACAGCGTCCTGTTGGACAAGCGACGATGCAAATGGTCCTGCTGACATTCGTGATTGGCGTGCTGAACCTTTGCCTGGGGTACGCCTTGGCCGTGCATTTAGGCTATGGGCCGCCGACCCTGCATGACGCATGGACCGCGATATCTGTCGTGCCTCGTGCTGGCGAAACCTCCAACGACCGCAGCGCAGGAACCGACGAACCGGCCCAGGAGCCAAACAAACAGCCGGTTAGCCGTCCGCACGCCTCGTGCCCTTCGGAGCCGGCCCCCGCGGCCGATATGCTCGTGGAACCGGAACTCAGCGACCTCGACGCGTTGCGCCGGTCTGTTGACAAAGCCACGTCGAGCCTGAGCGGTCTCGCTGCCCGGCTGAAGAAGAGCCGTGTAGGGCAGTCTGGCAAAACGGCCTGGAGCTTTGTGGGCGAACTTCAGGAGATCTGCGACCCGTACGTGCGACATTTGAGCGAAGCCGCTGAACGGCTCTGCGACGAGGTCCGCGACTCGGGCGAGGCAACGGCGCTGAGCGACGAAGTCGAAGAAACCATCCTTGAACAGGTCGCCCAGTTGGAAACCACGCTGAGCAACCTGCAATACATGGACTTCGACTCCGGCTTCTCGGCCGCCATGACGCGCTTGCGGACGGATACCGGCAGCACGCTTTCCGTCGCCCGCAGACTCCAGAAGGCCCTGGAAGCCGCGCCCGAGACGACCGGCGACGAGGACGCCGAGTCGGCGGCCGAATGAACGGATCTTTGCGAGTTGCGGGTGTACGCACGCGCAATCCGGGCAGGTTCGGAGCCGCCACTCCTTGTTGCCCGAACGGTCGGCATAATCCCTTCAGGTGGAACCGGCGGCACAAGCTTATAGCGGCAGGTTTGTTTGGCCGATACGTTCGACATGACCCGGATCGCAGACGAGCGTCTGGGGTCCGTGCGAGCCTGGAGACAGGCTCAACCGACTGACCTTAGCGAGCAGGACGTAGGGCCTGTTAGTTGAAGGCACAATCGAAGTCGCTCCTTGCCGAGCAAGGGTGACCCCGGTTGTGCCTTTTTTTGTTGGCCTCCACTAGGGAACTGCGGGGGCGGGTGCGGAAGTCGAGCTATGGCCTTGTCAGCCAGCGGGGAGTCGAGTTCCGGCCCTTCCCTCCTTTCTTGCGAGGAAAGGAGTGTTCGATCATGAGGATCAACACGTTAAGCGGATTCGGATTTCTGATGGTAACGGTGAGCACGATTCTGGCCATTCACCTCGGCGGGGGCGTGTACGCTGCACCGCCGTTGCCTGTCCACACAGTGGAAGGCGTAGGCGGCGGGGCGACCACTCCCATGGCCTACCTGGTCAATCCCGAGCCTGAAGGCGCCGTTTTCGGGAAGCCTTCGGGTGGATTGACCTATGTGAACATCGGGCAAAAGAACCTTGCCGCCATCACCGTCACCGAGACGCTCTGGGGTCGAGTGGAGCTCGGCTATGCCGCGGATTGCCTCAGTCTGGGAAGGCTGCCCAGCGATATCCGCCGCGCCACCGGTGTGGATATCGGCCGCAGCGACGTCTGGCTGCACAATTTCAACGCTCGAATGTCGCTGGTCAAAGAGAACACGCGCCTGGGCGGCCTGGCCATGCCGGCAGTGACCGGCGGTGTTCATTTCAAAGTGAACGAAGGTATCCGCGAGATCGACCGAAGGCTCGGCGGTGCATTGTCGGGAATCGGCTTCGACCGAGAGAACAGCGTGGATTACACCCTCACCGTAACCAGGACAATTCCACCTGAGGTCTTGGGACGCCCGTTGATTCTCACGGCAGGCGTGCGAGCGACCGAGGGGGCGCAACTGGGGCTTTTGGGGTTCGATGACGAGTATCACGCGGTGTTTGAGGGCAGCATTGCTTACCTACCTTTCGACTGGGTCGTCTTGGCCTACGAGTTCCGTCAGAAGCCCGACCCGTACGGACAAATCCCCGGCTTGATCGGAGATGAGGATCACTGGCACGCCTTCGACGCCATCTTCCTGCTCAGCGAGCATACGGCCTTCACCGCCGGCTACGGAGGCTTCGGGACGGTGGCAAACTCCGAAGAAAACGGCGTCTGGTGGCTGCAACTGAAGTACGAACTCTGATCCGTGGGGCTCTCCGTTAGGGCCCGCGCAGAAATAACCCGTGCAATTCAGGGTGGCTGTGGTCGAACGGAGTGAGCCCACAGTGCCTGCGATTCCGGGGGCTCGCTGTGCTCGACCCCGGCCACCCCCAAGGCAGAATTGGTCAACTTATTTCTGCGCGGGCCGTTAGCCCGGATTATTCATAAACCGAGGATTGCTGGGGCATGAGCGGCGGGGA
>CAZUAM010000221.1:0-10297 GCA_964618095.1 uncultured Planctomycetaceae bacterium
GGCGATCGAGCCCACGTCGCCGGTGGAAACGGCCTGCATCATTACGTTTCCTATGGCGGTGGCCTCGATCGGGCCGGCCACCACGCGGCGGCCGCAGGCGTCGGCCGCGGCCTGGCAGAGCTGGCGATTCTGGGTGCCGCCGCCGACGATGTGGATCGTCCCCAGCCGTCGGCCGGCAAGCTCCTCGCACATCCCCAGCACATGGCGGAACTTCATGGCAATGCTATCCAGTGCGCACCGCAACACGGCACCCTGGTCTTCCGGGACCGCCTGCCGCGTGTTCCGGCAGAACTGCCGGATGGCCTGGGGCATGTCGTCGGGGGCCAGGAATTCGGGCGCGTCCGGGTTGATGAACGACAGCAGCGGCCTGGCGGCCGCCGAAAGCCGGTTGAGGTCTCCCCAATCCCAGTCCTTTCCAGCCTGGTTCCACGTACGGCGACACTCCTGCACCAGCCACATCCCGGTGATGTTCTTCAACAGTCGAATCGTGTCGCCCACGCCCCCTTCGTTGGTGAAGTTCAGCTCGAGGACCTTCTGGTTGATCACCGGCCGGGGCGATTCGATCCCCATCAGGGCCCAAGTTCCCAGGCTGATGTAGCACCAGTCGGGAGTTTTTCCGGGCTGGCTCACCGCGGGCACGGCCATCACGGCGCTGGCCGTATCGTGGGAGCCCGGCAAGATCACCTCGGCCGCGTCCATCCCGCTCTCTTCGGCCAGATTCGGCCGCAGCGGGCCGAGGTTCGTGCCCGGCTGCTCGATCCTGCCCAACATGCCCGTCGGCAGACCGAACTGCTCGAGCAGCTCGGTGGCCCAACGGCCGCTTAAGGGATTGTAGAACTGGCTGGTGCTGGCCTCGGTCATCTCGTTGCACTTCACGCCGGTCAAGAGCCAGTGGAACAGGTCCGGGACCATCAGCAGCGTTTGGGCCATTTCCAGCAGGGGCGAGCCGGAGAGCTTCATCGCCAGGAGTTGGTAGAGGGTGTTGAACTGCATGAATTGCAGCCCGGTGTGCCGGAAGATCTCCTCCCGGGGGACTATGGCGAAGGCCCTCTCCAAGATCTCGTTGGTGCGGCTGTCACGATAGTGGTAGGGGTTTCCCAGCAGTTGGTCGCCACGCCCCAGCAGACCGCAGTCAACCCCCCAGGTGTCGACGCCGATTCCGGCGACCTGCCCCCCCCATTGGGCACCGGCCGCCCGTAATCCCTGCCGGACGTGCGACCAGAGCCCCAGCAGGTCCCAGTACAGGCTGCCGGCCACCTCTACGGCCCCGTTTTCGAAGCGGTAGATTTCCTCCAGTCTCAGCCTTTGGCCGTCGAAGAGCCCCACCACGTGCCGGCCACTGGAAGCCCCCATGTCGATCGCCAGATACGCCTTTTCAGCCATGATTCTCAGGAGCCTTTTCACTGTATTTGGAGTGTTGCAATCGCAAAAACGCACTGTACTTGCCCCATATCGTGCCGGCTGGGGGGGCGGCGGTCAAGTACCGCGCACCCCGCCGGACGGTGACAGAATATGGTGGCGGGGGTATAGGGTAAGGGGACGGGGCACCTCAGTGGTGAGCGGGATAGCTGGTTTTGTTCGTCAACATGAGTATGATTGGGTATCATGGATAGGGGCATCAGCGGCAAAGCAGAAAAACCGCCAAAGGACAGCGGTATGAAGATTTCCGCCAAGACCGAGTATGCGTGTATCGCGATGTTGGAGCTGGCCTCGCAATACGGGA
Source organism: uncultured Planctomycetaceae bacterium (assembly GCA_964618095.1). Classification (GTDB taxonomy): domain Bacteria; phylum Planctomycetota; class Planctomycetia; order Pirellulales; family Thermoguttaceae; genus CAZUAM01. The sequence continues at coordinate 1,724 of CAZUAM010000221.1, forward strand.
CGGGCGAGCCGGTCCGCATTCGCCGCATTGCCGAGCGACACAGCGTGCCGCCCCGATTCCTGGTCCAGATCCTCTTGCAACTCAAGGGGGCCGGGCTGGTGGCCAGTGTCCGGGGAGCGGGCGGAGGATACCGCCTGATCAAGCCGCCGGAGGCCGTCTCGCTCGGCCAGGTGATGGGCGTAGTCAACAGCGCGTCGGAGGAAACCGTCTCGGCCACCACCGCATCGCCCGATTCACCCGCCGTCAAGGTCCTCGTCCAGACCTGGCAGAAAGTCAACGCCGCGGAGCGCCAAATGCTCGAGAGCATCTCGCTGGCCGAGCTGCTCGAGCGCGCCAAGGGCCAGGACAACAAGATGTATTACATCTGAGGTCCGTCGGCCGCTTGGGGTCGGTTGTTCGCGCGGGCCCATGCCCGCGGGGCGCGTCTGCTGCCGCGGACCCGCGCAATAACAGTGCTGACTTGCCATCTTGCCCGCCGCTGGCTTCTTGTCCGTCAGTGCGGGAGGCACGGGGAGAAAAGCTCTTCGTGGCGCGCGGCGTGTGAGGGCCGATTGACGCATGACGTTGGGGCGGGATCCTCGACAACCAACGCTCGCCACCGGACCACGGTTGAACTCCGATCTCCCCTGCCCTATATTAAGGCGTTTTGGAACTACAACGCCATTTTCGGCGGCGTCGCCGTTTAGCGGGTGGGCAAGCCCCAATACCGTTCAATTAAGTGCAGTATCAAGGAGGATCAAGTGGCACCGGCGTCTCGCCGGTGAGGCATGAGTGACAGCTTTGCCATGAGTTCCGTCACACCGGCGAGACGCCGGTGCCACTGTGTTGACGCCAGGTTCGCCCTGAATTCAGCGGTATTGGGGCTTGCCCGCTCCCTAAACAGCCCCATGGCGACGCTGCACTCACCTGCGGTAAGGTATTGGAGCGCTGAGACTTATGGCAGCTCCCCGAAAGCACTTAGCGTTGTAGCATTAGGATCTCGCCAGTGACCCCTTGAGACTACGGAAGGACTCCCTGATGGCCCAGCTCGTCCCCGTTCACGGTGGCTTGACGGAACCGGTCTGCCGCACGGTACCGCCCGAGGCAATCGACGCATTTCTTGCCCGTGCCAAGACCCTGACCAAAGTGCCCGTCTCCGACGCTGATCTGTCGACCGTCTATCGTTTCGGCGACGGGGGCCTAAGCCCGTTGATCGGTCCGATGGATTCGGCCACCTATGATCGCGTGCTCGAGGAGTCGGTGATCGAACACCAGGGCAAGCTCTACGCCTGGACCATCCCGCTGGCCTTGCCGGTCACCGAGGCGTTGGCCGGGCAGTTGTCGGCGGGCCAGGAGGTAGCCCTGGTAAACTCGGCCGGCCGGATCGTGGCCACGCTCGAGATCAGCGACGTCTACCCCTGGGACAAAATGAGGTATCTCCGCACCGTCTACCTCACCCAGCGGACGGACCATCCGGGCGCCGACATGGTCCTGGTGGGCGACGCCGACAAGACGCACCTGGTGGGTGGATCGATTCGGGTCTTGCCGCAGCCGAAGGATCCCCGCTTCGGCAAGTACCTGCTCACGCCCCGCCAGGTCCGACAGTTGCTGGCCGAGAAGGGCTGGCAGCGGGCGGTCGCCTTCCAGACGCGAAACCCCCTGCACCGGGCCCACGAGTACGCGTTGGTCTGCGGGCTGGAGACGCTGCTGCGAGCCGGACACAACGCCGGCGCCTGTCTGAACCCCTTGATCGGCGAAACCAAGGGCGACGACGTCCGGGCCGACGTGCGGATGCACACCTACGAGACCCTGATCGAAAACCGCTCGCTGGGCCAGGGCGACAGCGATCCGGACCTCTGGGGACCACGCGGCGAGTCGGTCCCCGATCGCGTGATCCTGTTGGGGCTGGACATCAAGATGTTCTACGGCGGGCCGAGCGAGGCGGTGATGCACGCCATCTACCGCCAGAACTTCGGCTTTACCGACATCATCATCGGGCGCAAGCACGCCGATGCACCCTACCACGACGGCTCGCCCATCTGGGGTGATTTCGACGCCCAGGAAGTCTTCAACCACCTTGCCGGCGACCTGAAGATCCACCCGCTGAAGGTGGGATTTGCCGCGTTTTACGAGTCGCTCGGGCGGGTGGACCTGATGGAAAACCACCCCGACGAAAAACCGGTCTTCATCTCCGGCAAGGAAGTCCGCCGCGCCCTTCTGGCCGGTGAGCCCGTCGACCCGCGGATCATGCGCAAAAGCACCGCCGCCATCCTCACCGAGGCCATGCTCAAGGCGTAGCCGATGGAGCCCGTTTCCTATCTCTGGGGCGGCAGCTCGGCGCTCTTGATGGGCTTCGCCAAAACGGCCGTGCCCGGGGCGGCCATCCTGGCCGTGATGCTGATGGCCGTGGCGTTTGCTCCCCAAGACGCCAAGCTCTCGGTCGGGGCGCTGTTGCCGGTGCTCCTGGTCGGCGACGTGTTTGCGGTGGCCTGGTACCGGCGCCACGCCCGCTGGGACCGGCTGTTGAGGCTCCTGCCCTACGTGGCGGCCGGAATGGTGCCCGGGGCCATCGTCCTCTACCTGGCCACCGGTGCCCAACTCCGCCCGCTCCTCGGCGTCCTGGTGCTGTTCCTCTTGGCCCTGGAAGTCTGCCGCCGGAAGTTCGGCTGGGAGCGGCTCGCCGGGCGGTGGTGGTTTGTGGCCGTGATGGGCGTGCTGGCCGGGTTCGGCACCACCGTAGGCAACGCCGCCGGACCGGTCATGAGCATCTACCTCGTCAGCCAGGGGGTGCTCAAAGAGGAGTTCGTCGGCACGGCGGCCTGGTTCTTCCTGATCGTCAACCTGACCAAGCTCCCCATCTATGCGGGCTTGGGGGGGATGATTACGCCGGCGACCCTGCATTTCGATCTCTGGGTCGCTCCCCTGGCTGCCCTGGGAGCCTTCTGCGGCGTCTACGTGCTCAGCCGAATACCGCAAAAACTCTTCGATGTCCTGGCGCTGGCCCTGGCCGGTGCGGCGGCCGTGCATTTGCTCGCGCTGTGGTGACGCACCACCACGGTCCATTGCCAGCCGGTGCGCCACGATTTAGGCTGTCGGGCAATGAACGCCGAGGCCGACAGACCACTTGCCGTGTTTCAGCGCCGCCGCGCCCGGCGGCTGGCCTATTGGAACGGCGGCATCTGGGCGATCGGCAACGGATTGGCCAGCACCACCCTGGTCGTCTACCTGGCCCTGGAACTCGGCGCCGGGCGAATCGGGCTGGGAATCAGCCTGATCCTGGCCACCCGGCACGTCGTCGGCTTGCTGAGATTGACCGCCCCCGCGATGATCGGCCGCCTGGCCGATCGGAAACGCTTCTGCCTGGGGGCCTACCTGCTCAGTGCGCTGGTGCTGCTGGGATTGCCGCTGGTGGCTGCGCCGGGCTGTCTTGCCTCGCCGGGCGATTCGCTGACTGCACTGATCGTGCTTTGGTGTCTGTATCATTTGCTGCAATACCTGGCAACGATCGCCCTCTGGTCGTGGCTGGCCGACCTGGTGCCGCTGAGCATTCGGGGCCGTTTCCTGGGACGGCGCGAGCGGTGGATGGTAACCGGCCAGGCCGTGGCCATGCTGGCCTGCGGATTGTTCACCTGGTGGTGGAAAGAGACCTTTCCACGACCGCTGTGGTGGATCGGCTACGCGATTCCCGCCGGACTTGGGGCCTGCCTGATGATCGAGGCGCTGCTGCCGCTGACGGCCATGCCCCGCGCGGTGAGCAGCCGGATCGTGCGGACCGGGGCCACGCTCCGCTCGATGTGGGCTCCCTTTTCCGATCCGCGGTTCCTGCGGCTGTTGCTTTTCGGCTGTTGGTTCTCGTTCTTCAACGGCGTAACCCAATCGGCACAGAACATCTACCCGGTCCGTGTCCTCGGAATCAGCCTGTTCTTGATGCTGGGGCTGCAAACCGGCATGCGCTGCGGCCAGTTGAGCATCAGTCCGTACGCGGGCAAGCTGGCCGACCGGGTCGGTAACCGGCCGGTGATGATGGGCGGCCTGCTGCTGGTGGCCGGCGGACCGCTGTTCTTCCTGCTGGCCACGCCTCAGCAGTGGTGGTGGTTTGTCGGCGCGTGGGTCGTGTGGATCGCGTACGCCGGCTTGAACGTCTGTCTGCCAAATTTGATGCTGAAGCTTTCGCCCGCTGAGTCCAACACTCCGTACATCGCCACCTACTACGCCGTCACCGGCCTCTGCTACGCCGCCAGCACGATCGTCGGCGGGGCATTGCTGGACCGGTTTCAGTCGGAGCAGTTTGGCCTGTTTGGCGGTGCCGTGGTGCTGGACTTCTATCAGTATAGTTTCCTGTTCGGCTGGATCACGCGAAGTCTGGGGGTGCTGGTGCTGCTGCTGGTGATGGAAGATCGTGGCCGTCGTACCGACGGCCGCTAAACGTGTTTCTCGCCGGCGCAAGGGGGTTTAGCGGCCGCCGGTACGGCGGCCTGAGCGTTGCCGGACCCAAGAACTGTCAGCGAAGCAACTGCGCCGTGAGACGATCCCGGACATTCGGGCTAGAGTTCCCGGACCACGGTCACCCGCCGCTGGGCGTTCAGTTCGTCGACGTACGGCTGAAGGTCGGTCCAGGGTTTGAGCACGCTCTCCTGGTAGACGCCCGAGGCCGCTACGTAGGCCGCCTGGTGGTCGCTGCCGAAGGCCATCCGGCGGACTTGGATTCTCGGATCGCTGAGCTCGATGGTGTCGGTGATGCGCAAGACTGGCCCATCCGTCGCTTCCCGTTCTGAGAGGAACTCGAAGGTGCGTGCCAGCCGCACGGGGCAGCTACGGCGGCCCATGATCAGTCGGCGCTGCAACGTCCGTCGCACCCACGTGCGGCACCACCGGCCGACGCTCCACATGCCCGCGTGGAACAACGCTTGTTTGATCGGCGTGGCCGTCTCGAAGCGGCTCCAGTGCAACGGGCCGCCGACCGTCAGCCGCACTCGTTGTTGCGGCCGGTCTCCTGACCGAGCCACGCACTGCGGTGCGGGGTCGGGAGACCCGCACACAACGTCGGGGTTGGCAGCCCCGCACACACAGTGCTCGACCGAGCGGCTCTGATCGTGCATCTGGGAAACGCCCACCCGGCCGTCGCTCATCTCGACGATCAACCCGGCGTCGGTCACCGCGGGACCGCAGCGGCCGAAGTGCTTAAACACGCCGCCCCGGGCCGCCGAGATCACGGTGTGGGTGCTCCTTGTCCGCCGCACCAATAGGCGGGCTTTGGGCAAGTACCGGGCCGGCTCAACCTCCGCCGTCTCGCGCGGCGCGGGGCGCGTCGGCGACCAGTCGACGTAGGCCTGGATCAGGTTCCCCAGCCGGTGGGCAAACATCCGGTCGTCGCTGAAGGCGGCCTGCTTGCCTGCGGCCAGGCCCCGCAGAAACCCGTCGGTCAGGTCGGCCGCCTCGGCGTTTTCGGGGGCGAGCAGTTCCATGCCGTGCGGGTAGAAGTGATAGGTTCCGCGGCTGCCGTACTCGCCGGCGTAGCTTCCGTCGGGATGCAAGAACAGCCGGGCGAAGGCCACGGCCCGCCGCAACGGCTCATCCAACGTCGCTTCGCCGGTCAGCTTGCGGACCTTGGCCAGGCAGTCGATGGTCAGAGTCTGGTAGCCGGGGTCGGCCCCGCCGTACTCCTCGAACCATCCCTCGTCGCTCTGCCACGCCAGCAGCTTGTCCAGCCGTGCCCGGGCCGCATCGCCGTACTCTTGTTTCTGGGTGATTTGTCCCACGCGCAGCAGCCCCAGCACGGCCAGGGCCTGGTGATTGGACAGCCGGCCCGTCTCGTCGTGCCTGATCAGCCAGCGCGCCCGGCGCTCGAACCAGCGGAGCAACTCCGGGTCGTCCAAGTGGAGGATCTGGTAGGCCTCAGCAGCCGCCTGGAGCGAGAAGACCGCGGCCCCCAGCGCCCGCTCGAAGGGATAATAGTCGTCGCAGGAGCCGTCCGGGTGCCCGCTGCGTGCCGTAAACCGCATGGCGGCGATGGCCAGCTCGCGCACCCGGGGGTCGCCTTGCCAGCGGTTGCCGGGCAAGTCCATGGCAGATACCAGCGCCAGCGGCAACACCCCCTCCTGGTGCATCTGCGAAGGGAAGCTGCTGGTGCGGTAGTGCCAGTATTGCCGGTCCAGGCAGCCGTAGGTGGGCCGGTAGGGGTTACGATCAATCGCTCCCAGCAGCCGCGGGACCTCCGCCAGCGCCGCGCTGAGATAGTGATTCCGCAGCACCGGATCACGGGAAGGGTTTCCTCCGGCGGTTTCGCCTTGTTGGGCGACTTTGCCAGTACGAGAAAAGCACGTCCCCGGCACAATGAAGTCACTTGCGAAGCCCCCGGTGGGCTGCCCCACGTGCTGCAACATTGCCTCCACTCCTCAAACAGTAGGTCTTATCCCCGGCGTCCCCGCCGGCTCGCTCCGCCGCGTCGCCGCGGCGGCTAAACAGTCCACTCCCGGAATCGTGCAACTCCACTTGGTGTTCGATCTCACCTGAGCTGACAGGTTGGGTGCCGGTGGCGGCTTGTCCGCCACCGCTGTTCAGGGGCAGGCAAGCTGCCCTTGCCACCGGTCAAGTCAGCTCCGTCGGATCACTAATGGCGGTGATGGGCCACGATGACCTCGGCCAACAAGCCCAACATGCAGGTCATGAAACCCGCCACCATCACCACGATGTCCGACTCCTGCATGCTGCCGGTCCAGAAGAAACTCAACACGCTCTTGGCCACCCCGGCCCCGATCAGCAAACCCGACAGCGGCAGAAACACCTTCAGCGGCCGGAAGTACAGGACCATCCTCAGCACCGTGCCCAAATAGGCCAAGCCGTCCTTGACGGGGTGGAACTTGCTGCGTCCGATCCGCGGCTTGTAAGGCGTCGGCACGTACTTGACCGCGTACCCGTTCGTCAAAAATGCCAGGGTCATCGTGGTCACGCAACTGAACCCGTCCGGCACCACCCACAACCAACGCAACATCTCCTCTCGCTTGAACGCTTTCAGCCCCGTGTTCAGGTCGGGGATCTTGTGCCCGGTCAAGTAGCAGGCCAACTTGCGGATCAGCCACTTGGCCGGGCGGCGCAACCACGGCAGGGTGCCCTGCTCGCTGGTCCGCGCGCCGTTGACCTGATCGTAGGCGGGAAAGTGGGCAAGCAACTGGGGGATCGACTCCGCGGCGTAGCTGCCGTCGGCGTCGAGCATCACGAGGATTTCGCCGCGGGCCTGACGGATCCCCAGTTTTCGCGCCGCACCCGCCCCACCTCGCTGCGGGCAACGAATCACCCGAACCGGACACTGCCAACAGGAACGGGCGAACTGCTCGGCCACACCGGCGGTGCGGTCGGTCGAACCATCGTCGACCACCAAGATCTCGTAGCGAATCGGGGTGTCGGAAAGGACCTCGACGATCTCGCCCAACACGCTCCCGATCGCCTCCTGCTCGTTGTGGGCCGGCAGGATGACGCTAACTTGCCACTTGGGAGCAACCTCCGTCACCATCCCATCGGTGGGGCATGAATATGTCACACCGAATGGGCGGGTGGCCACTTGGGTCTGCCAACCATCCATGGTCCGGCTCCGTCTACAGCCGCTTGCAGCGGTCTCACCCTTCTCGCCCGAAGCGAGGCATTTCGGGCAGACCGCCTTGCGCAGCAAAGCACGTCTTATACCACAAGAGGCGAAGCGACTCCAATGCCAGTCTCCGAACACGCCAATCAGACAGGCCACTACGCCGCTCGGCTGAGCTCACGGCGGGCCGATTGCTTTCACCCCAACTTCGATCGGCAGCCGGCGACGGCTTCCGCAGGCAATTGCCTGGCGCGCAGAAAAAGCCGGACCTGCGAACAGATCCGGCTTGGCTTTCTCGGACTGCGGAACCGGGGCCAACAGGGCAGGTCCCGATTCCCAGGGGGTTGATCCACCGGGCGTCCGAGCCACCGGCTAAATAGAACGCCAGCCGAACTCCAGCCCGGAATGCTCAGGTGGTGGCCGGAGCCGGAGCGGCTTCTTCAGCCTCGTCAGCCTCATCGCAAACAGGCGGCGCCGGGCAGCACGTCTTGGGACGGCAGGTCCGCGGACGGCACGTCCTCAGGCGGGCAAGCAGCGGACGGCAGGTCCTCGCCCTGCAAGTCCTGGGCTCACAGGTCTTCGGCTCGCAGGTCACCGGCTCACAGGTCTTCGGCTCGCAGGTCACCGGCTCACAAGTCGCCGGCTGACAGGTCTGCGGCTCGCAACTCCTGGGACGGCAGGTCCTGACACGGCAGGTCAGGGGACGGCAGGTCCGCGGACGGCAGGTCTTCGGCTCACAAGTCACAGGCTCGCAAGTCTTCGGCTCGCAAGTCTTGGGACGACAGGTCCTGACAAGGCACGTCAGGGGACGGCAGGTCCGCGGACGGCAGGTCCGCGGAGCGCACGTCGCCGGAGCACAGGTCTCAGGGGCGGGAGCCGCTTCAGCAGCGGGAGCATCTGCACCATTTTCTTGGGCCATTACCCCTTGATCCGCACCCCAAAAGGCTACACCCAGCACCGCGAGAAACACCGCGATGCCACAAATACACGTGCGATTCATTCGAGAAACCTCCAAC
>CAZUAM010000222.1:0-10184 GCA_964618095.1 uncultured Planctomycetaceae bacterium
ATCCGTGTCGACCATAAAGCTACCAATCGTAGCAATGACAGCTTGAAAGGGGTGCCCCCACCGCCCGTATCCCGACGTGGTTGGCGTCTACCTGGACGACGGAGTCAGCTCGACGCGAGTCTTCGGAAACGTGTTCTACGACGTGCCCAAAGCAGTGCTGATAGGTGGCGGACGGGACCACGCGGTTGAGAACAACCTATTCATCAAGTGTGACACGCCTATCTGGCTCGACAATCGGGGGCTGAGATGGGACCACTTCCGCCGGCGCGGGCCGATGTACCAGAAGCTCAACGCGGTACCCTATCGTAAACCCCCTTGGAGCACCCGCTATCCGAAGCTTGCCAGGATACTAGAAGACACACCGCAGGCACCGTTGGGCAACGTGATCGCCCGAAACGTCTCCTACCGCAGTGGCTGGCGCGATCCGGAAAAGGTATGCCGCGAAATCTTTGCGAAGAACATCGAGCGAAAGTACTGCGCAATCGCCGACAATCTGGAGCTGGACGAGGATCCCGGTTTCGTGGACGCCCCCGGATTGGACTTCCGGCTCAGGGACGATTCGATGGTCTTTCGCCGGGTCGCCGGCTTCAAGAAGATTCCGTTTTCCAAGATTGGGCCCTACCGCGACGAGTACCGCAGCGGCCTGCCGGCGGTCAGGAAAAGCGAACGGGACTTCTGACACACGAATGGCGTCACGGGGCGCGTTGTCCCCGCGTGCCCTCCGCTGGCGCGATTCCTGTAGCGTTCGCGGGCTTAAGGCGCTGTCCTGTCTTTCACACATGCAGTCGTCCCGGGAAACCGCCCTTTTGTAAAGCGGAGTTGTCATTTGAGGAACCGGATGCGGTAGTCCTGCACGTCCGCATCTGCGGGAGCCCCGGGTGAGCAATCACCCGGGGCCACCCGGCCCATGCCCCGGTATTCTCTACGGCGGAATCAGTCTAATCGCGTCGCTCGGCTGCGGCGGTCGGTACCGTCAGGATCTCGATCAACTCTCTCGCCCGGCTCCTGGTCGGCCGTCACGTGCTGGTGATCGTGGAGGTGTTCCTCGCAATAGCAACAGCTTCCCGCGCACTTCGAGCAGTAGCGGAAACTCATCTGGGGGTGCGTCTTGTCCGTCAGCCCGCAGATTCTGCATTGGTGATGCGGCTTGTCGCGCTGCTGGATCCGCTGGGCCTGATGCCGCATCTTCCGGTGGCCGGTCTTGATCCGCAGCAAGAGGTCTCGCCAGAAGAAAAGCAGAAAGTTGCAGATCGCCGCGAGCGTCGCCAGGCGCATCGGCCAAGAAGGAACGAACACCAAGGCGAAGAAGTAGCCGATCCACTTCAATAGTGCCAGCCACTTGACCTTCACCGGAATCAAAAAGAACAGCATCAGTTGGAAATCGGGATACAGGAAGGCGAAGGCCAGAAACACCGATCCCTGGAGAAAGCCGTTGTAGGTGGGTTGGTCGGGTGTGACGAACGCCACCCCCGCCGTGGCCAGGTAGCCGATCAACAGGAAAAGGTTGTAGCGAAAGGTTCCCCAGGTCTGCTCCAGGGCGGTTCCCATTATGTAGAACAGGTACCAGAAGAAAAACGCAAACAGCGGATTCGTAAGCGGCGGCTGAAACAGAAACGAGACCAGCCGCCAGACCTCGCCCTCAAGCACAAGGTTCGGAATCAATTGCAGTCTGCTGAGGATCCCCATCTTCGGATTCGTCCGGTCCACTATGTAGACGAAGACCTGGCAGAAGACCAGCGACACCGTCACGTGGGGCACCGCGTAGCGGCCCAGTCTCCGTTCCAGCTTGTCGAGAATCTTCATCGGCGGCCGCTGGCCTCCGGCTGGGGCGCGGAACTCTTGCCGCGGCGTACTGGTGGACCGACGCAGGTGAACTCACGGTTTGGGTGCCGGTGGCTGCGTAGTTGCATATAATCCGGAAGGGAAGTCGAAAGGCAGCGTATTCTGCGGTCGGAAGCCTGGTTCCAACCGAGCTAGCTGGATTTTACCTTAGGTTCGATTTCGATACGTACCGCGAAGCGGTTTAACAACACAACTCGATTTCGCCATACGTTCGATTTCGATACGTACCGCGAAGCGGTTTAACAACACAGCCCAGGGTCGCGCAGCGCACCCTGGGTTACGGAAGCCGACAACCAATACAAACCCCAAAGGGGTTTTACACGAGCACGATTAATCCCAGACGTACCGCTCATCGATCTCAACTCCATATTTCCGACACACTCGCCGAAACTCATCTTGAAATGTCTCATGCCGGTGATGCGCCTCTTGCTCGGCGATATATTCCTTCAGCGCATCAATATGAGCCGGACTGACGGAGAACGCCCCATAACCCCGTTGCCAGTGGAATTCGGCCAATCGTGGTTGCTCCGATTTGACCCATTTAGACGAATCCCGCTTCAAGTCACGAATCAGATCCGCGACCTCAATGTTCGTTCCAAATCGGCACAGGATGTGAACATGATCTTCGACCCCACCGACAATCAAGCCAGGGCATTTGAGGTTCCTGCAAATGCCGGCGAGATACCGATGCGTCCGATCGCGGAATTCGTTGTCGTTGAAGAACGGCTTGCGATGCTTCGTGGAATACACGAAATGAACATAGATTTGCACCAATGATTGCGGCACGGGCGGCCTTCCTCTGTAAAACCCCTTCAGGGTTTGCCGTGATGATTGGCGATTCCGTAACCCAGGGTGCGCTGCGCGACCCTGGGCTATGTTGTCAAACGCCTTCGGCGTGGTTGTTTACACCATTTCGGCGTGATCGTTTGCAGCATTTCGGCGTGATTGTTTGCAGCATTTCGGCGTGATCGTTTGCAGCATTTGGGCGTGGTTGTCTGCAACATTAGGGTTTACGGCCTTGGCAACAAAAACCGTTTGGTGCTAGTTTCCTTGTTGCCGCGGCCGAGGTCGCTTCAGCCGCGCGTCGTAATTGCGTTTCATCCTCTCTTCCCAGGACTGGACGACTTTGGGTGGTTCAGGCGTGCGGCCCTGGTCGTTGCTGTCTTCAATCCACTTATCGAGAACGCCGCGCAGCCGCTTGAGCACTTCCTGGTGCTCGGGCGACTGGGCCAGGTTTTTGACTTCGTACGGGTCATTTTCAATATCGTACAATTCTTCGGCCGGGCGGCTCCGCGCCAGGAGCACCGCTTGCGTCTCGTCCAGCTTGCCCTCCGCGTGCAGCTTTCGCATCAGGCCGATCATCGGATAGGAGCGTTCCTTGTAGCGGTTGATCTGCAAGAACGGCCGCTCCGGCATGAAGTTGCGAATGTAACGATAACGCCGGTCCCGCACCGTGCGGATCCGAAACACCGTCTCGTCGCAGCGGTCGCGGGCGCCGAAGACGTACTCCCGCGGCGGCTCGGCATGAACCCGCGGGTCGGGATGGGCACTCAAGAATACGCGACCCTGCATCTTGGGCGGCTTGGGGATCCCGGCGATTGCCAGCGTCGTGGCCGCCAGGTCGATGATGTTGATCAGTCGATCATCGACCGTGCCGGGCTTGAACTGCGGCGGCTTGGGGATTCCGTCGGGCCAGTAGATGATCAGCGGGACGCGCAGCCCGCTGTCGTAGCACCACTGCTTGCCGCGGACCATGCAGCGGCCGTGGTCGCCGAAGAAGATCACCACGGTCTCGTCGGCCAGGCCGTCTTCCTTCAACTTCTCAAACACCAGGCCCACCTTGCGGTCCAGCGCCGTAATCGAGTCCAGGTAGTTGGCCCAATCGTCCCGGGCGATCGGGTGGTCGGGGTAATACGGGGGGAGCTTCACCTTGGCGGGGTCGGCCAGCTTGGGGTTGTTTCGCCGGGCGGCCGGCCAACTGCCGCCGCGGTGGGCCTCGCTGAAGTTGATCTGCGCGTAAAACGGCTGATGCCCCTTCAGCTCGTCCCACCGATCGGTGTCGTACGGCTTGCCCTCCGGCTTGAAGTTCCAGTCGGTCTTGCCCGTGCCGCGCAGCCCTTTGGTAACCTGGCGGATATTGGCGGTATAGTAACCGCCGTCGCGGAGCCAGTCGGTCAACAGCCGCACGCCCTCGGGCAGGCGGTAGCCGTCGTTGCGGTGCGAGCGGTGATTGTGTGCCCCGATCGTGGTCTGGTACATCCCCGTCATAAAGGCCGATCGGCTCGCCGAGCAGACCGGCGCGCTGGTGAAGGCGTTGGTGTAGCGGACGCCCTGGCGGGCCAATCGGTCCAGGTTGGGTGTCCAGACCTGCCCCGTGCCGTAGCAGCCCAGGTCGGCACACATGTCCTCGCCGATGATCCACAGCACGTTGGGCCGTTGCTTGGGGCGGGCTGTCCTCTTTTTGCGCTTCGGCGGTGTCCTGCCGGCGTAGTCTGGGTTGGCCTTGGGCAGCTTCGCCCCCGTGGATTTCAGCCACGCGGTGAGCTTCTCGTCCAACTGGCGGACCTTCTCGGGCATCTCCTTGGCCAAATCCTTGGTCTCGCTGAGGTCATCGGCCAGGTTGAACAACTCGAATTCATGGTCCTGATACCACTTGATCAACTTCCAATCCCCGCTGCGGACGATGCTGTACGGACCGCGGGCGAAGCGGTAGTGGGGAAAGTGCCAATACAGCGCGTCTCGCTTCAGACCGCCGGTCTGCTTGAGCACGGACACCAGGCTTACCCCGTCGATCGCCCGATCCTCAGGCAGCGGCACCCCGGCGATCTCCAGCAGCGTGGGAAAGAAATCCACGCTGGTCGCCGGCACGTCGCAGGTGCTGCCGGCTTGGACCACGCCCGGCCAGCGGACCACGAGCGGCACCCGGATGCCGCCCTCGTACGGAAAACCCTTGCCCGAGCGCAAGGGGGCGTTGCTGGTCGGCCCCATCAGGCCGCCGTTGTCGGAGGTGAAGATCACCACGGTCCGGTCCGTGAGCTTCAGCTCGTCCAGGGCCGCTATGATCTTGCCTGCCGCGTCGTCCACGCTCTCGACCATCGCGGCGTAGACCGCGTTGTTCTGGTTCGTCTTGGGCTTGGCCTGGTACTTGGCCGTAACGTCCTTCTTGGCCTGCAAGGGCGTGTGGACACAGTAGTGGCACATGCTCAGCAGAAACGGCCGGTCCTTGTTTGCCCGGATAAACGCCACCGCCTCGTCGGCCTCGCGATCGGTCAGGTATTCTCCCTTCTTGCGCGGTGGGAGGTTGGGAATCTCGTAGTGCTTCCGGTTCGACTGGTAGGGATCGAAATAGTTGGGCGGCTGACCCAGGTCGCAGCCGCCGTGGTTAAAGTCGTAGCCCTGCTTCTCCGGAAATTGGTCCTCCTGGCCCAGGTGCCACTTGCCGATGTGGCCGCAGACGTATCCGGCCGGCTTCAGCGCCTCGGCCAAGGTCAGCTCCTCGAGTTCCATGAACAGCGGGTTGGGCGGACACAGCAGGGGCCTGTTGCGGCCGCCGACGTACTCGGTCGGGTTCTTGCCGTCGGCCGGGATATTGCCGCCCTGGAACTTCGACCGGATCCAGTCGGTCACCCCCACCCGCGCCGGATAACGCCCCGTCTGCACGGCCGCCCGGGTCGGCGAACAGACCGCGCAGGCCGCGTATCCGCTGGTAAACCGCATCCCCCCGGCGGCCAGCCGGTCAACCTGCGGCGTCTCAAAATACCTGCTCCCTTGGCAGGTCAGGTCCATCCAGCCCAGGTCGTCCACCAGGATGATGACGAAGTTCGTCGGTTGTTTGGCCGGCGGCTTGGCGGACGCCTGCACCCCGCCGGGCAATCCTGCCATCGCCAGCAGGCAGACGAACACGCATTTCCAAGAGTTTCCCGACATTGGTTACTCCCTTCGTTCGATTTGGCCGAGGTGACGAGCCCCATTGTAACGCCGAGAGGACGCGGGTACAAAGGGGCACACGGAGCCACTCCCATGCCGCCCGACACGCAAGGTCAATCCCCGTTCGCACCGCAAGACTTCACCCGCGCACCGCCGCCCACTCCCGAACGGCCCGAGCCCCCGCGGCTGGGAATCCTTCACCTGATGGTGTTGACCGCGTGTGTGGCCCTTTGGATGGGGATTCTGCGCGCCCTGGCGCTCACCACTGAAGGTGATGTCCTGACCCTTGGTTCCGACCCCTATTGGGCTACGGCGGGCAGTCTGTACGGGATCGGGGGAGGGGCCGCGTTGGCCGGGCTGATCTTGTTCTTCGCCAGGCGACTGCGGGGCTTCCGGTTCCCCGTCCACCCGGGCGAGTACCTGCTGCTGATCTCCGCCGTCAGCGCGACCTTGCAGTTTGGGATAATCACTATGTTGGTGATGACCTCGTTTCTGGACGACTCCAGCGAACTACCGAACTGGTTTGTCCCGATTCTTATGCTGGTCGCATTTGCGGTCAACGCGGTGGTTTTTCTTTGGGCCCTGGTCCGTGTGAAGATACGGCGCTGGCGCATCTACCTGCTGTCGATCCCCGTCTGCCACGTTGCAGGCTACGGGCTGATGTGGATGTGGTTTTCGATCGCGCGGCCGGGTCCAATGGCTGACGTGATTCAGAACCTTGCCCCTCTTGCCGCCGGCGTCGTCCTTTTGATCGTCGTGATGCAAGACCACTTCGAGGGCAAGCGATACCCCTGGAGCCACTGGATGGGTGTCGCCCTGCGACTCTGGTTCGACTGCGTCCGGATCGTTTTGCTCCTGTGGCTGGCTCTCACATGGAACGGGGGCTTTTGACGGGCAAGTCAGACCGGTCCCCGGATGCCCCCGACTACCTCATCAGGTCCGTGTCGGCTCGATCCGGAAACGGCCTCACGGCAATTCCAGACCGATCTGCTTTGGCCCGGGTAACGCCTCCCCACTTGCGGCGCGCCGGCGTGCATCCGCCAACCGCCGGGTGGCCCAGCTTCATAGCTGGGTCGCGAAGCGACAGGAAAGCAGGTGCAAGCGCCTCCGCTTGGCAACCCCTATGCTTGGCCGACGTCGCCCCCGCGCATCTGGTCCCACGTGTGTTTGGCCTCGGAAAGGAACTGCTCGGCGTGGAGCAGGGTTTCCTCGGCTTGGCGTTGATCCGGCTCGACAAACTCGCGGTAATCACACTTCTGGCGCAGGTCGAACGCCCGCCTGAAATACACGGCCTTGTCGGAGGCGAACTCACCCGTCTTAACAAAATGCTCACCGAAAAGGCTCAAGACGCCGGCATGCTTGCTGCTGCCAAGCTGCCTCGCGGCCAGCAGCCCCAACGCCCCGTAGAACATCGCGTAGTAGGCCCGATTGATGGCATCCCGGTAGTGCTCGGCAGCCAGAAGCTCCTGCCCCGCTTCAAGGGTCTCGCGAGCCTGGGCCAAACGATACTCCACCAATCGCTGCGTGTCGTCGGTCACAGCGGGATTCCTTCCTTGCGGGCGTTGAGAACCAGTGGGGAAGCTCGCAACGGGCTGTGGGCGAGTTCGTCTCCGGTGAAACAGACCGCAGAGATGATCCTCCCGCACTTCAATTCGGCTTCGAAGCAGTGATCGATCAATCGTTTCTCGATCTCCCAATTCACTTCCGGCAGCACCACCAGCAGATCGATGTCGGAGTCTTGCTCCAACTCGCCCCGGGCCGCCGAGCCATAAAGAAGCACTTCCGAAGCCCCAAAATGCCGGCGGAAGGCATCCACAAGCTCTTTCAGGATACGTTGCTCGCTTGAGGTGAGTTGCATTGCGCAGTCCGCCATGTCGGGTCAGACGCTCCATCTCAGTTCATCTTAGAACAGTCCCGAAAGAAATCAAGTGCCGGAAGGCGGGGCCACCGACAGAGCCAATCCTAACTCATCCGGCTGCGGCAAAGGCTCTCCGGCAGCGGCGCTTCGGCGCGCGTCGGCCAGCCGCCGGGCCAGGTCGTCGTAGCGCTTTACGACGTTTGCGTAGCGTCGCATGGTCCACTCCAGTGCGTAGGGCTTGCTCTCGGCCAGCCAGAGCCGGCGGAACTCCCGGCCGAGTGCCTCGTGGGCGTCGCGGTTGGCGCGGACCAGTTTCTCGGCCTTGGCCAACAGCGACAGGATCTTTTCCTTGTCTTTGCCGGCCGACTGATGGGCCTGGGCGTAGGCCTCGGCCGCCTCCAGGCCGTCGAGCATCCGCTGGCCGATCAACTCCATCCGCTTCGCGCCAAGCAGAAAATAGTCCAGCAGATCGGCGTTCTGCGTGGCTTCCTTCTTGCAGGCCTCGAGGTGCCCGATCGCCGGGCGGACGACCTCCAGCAGCTTCCTCGCCGACGCCCGGGTGGCCGCCGCATTGCGGCGGGGCGCAAAATCGTCCTGCCAGAACCGGCTGTTGTTCATCTCCTGCATCTCCGGCAGGCGGTGGGTCTGGGCCAACAGCTCGATCGCCCGACCGAACTGGTCGCCCTTCTCGCCGAACAGCACCGCGCCAATCCGGCGATTAAAATCCTCCGGCCGGGTCGCCGAGGCGTTCCAGGCGCACTCGGCCCCCCAGGCGTAGCCGTGCCACTTGTATCCCTGCAGCGCCTCGCCGTCGTCTTCCCAGGCGGTGTTCAGCACGCCGATCGTCCCGTGTTTGGCCCCGTCGCGGACGAAGTTGCGGATGTTCGTCGTCGCGGTGCCGAAATCCGGCAGGATGCGGCTCCAGTTGCTGATGCCCGGGCAGACGAAAAACTCGTAGCCCGACCGGGCGAACGGCAGAATCTGGTCCTCAAAACTCGCCTGCGGCCCGTAGCCCCAGGTGAGCATCACGGTGTCTTTGGGGACCTGCTCGAGCTTGTCGGGATGTTTGAGGATAATGTCGCCCCACATCATCATCCGCTTCCGGTACTTGTCCTTCAGCAGATCGTGCACTCGGCGAATATGTCGAACGTAGACCCCGCCGACGCCGATCTTCTCGGCCAACGGCTTCGAGGGCCCGGTGCCCAGCCCCCAGGTCTCGTCGCAGCAGACGTTGAACATCTCAAACGGCAGGATCGGGCATACCTCGGAGTAGAGATCGTCCAGCAGCCGGTAGCTTTCTTCCCTGACCGGCGAGAGGATGTATCCCGTCTCGCGAAGCGGCGCATACTGTTCGTGTTTCAAGATATCCTCGAAGTGGCCGAACGACTGCTGGTTGCCCAGGACGTCAACGTGCAGCCCCTTGGCGCATTCCACCAGTGCCCTGAGTTCCTCGGGCGTCAGCGAGCCGTCTTTGGGCCCGATGATCGGGTGCCTCTTGAACGCGTACTGATACTCCATGTAGTAGGTCAGCAGGTTCATCTTCAGCCCGGCGCCCAGGGCCACCTCTCTCTTCAGCGTGTTCAGTGTAGAGCTGGGGCCCCGGGTCAGATCGTCCTGGAAACACCGCCAGCGGATCGAGGGCCAGTCGTGGATCGTCACACACGGCAGCCGGCGGGCACCGCTCCCGCGCGATGGGGGGTATGTGCGGACGCCATACCCGCCCATCGCCGGTGGTCGGCGGCGATTGGCCCGGATCAACTGGCAGAGCGTCTGCACGCCGTAGAACAACCCGGCCTCTCCGCGCGCGCCGCAGACGATGGCCTCGGGTCGGACGGACAACGTGTACTCTTCGGCCGTCGGCCGGTCGCGAAGATGGAACTGCGGCTGCCCTGCGCCCGGTTGGGCCGACAGCCGCAGCCACCGGGCATCCTTCTGAATCGGGATAGCCCCCGGCGCCGGCAGGCCGGCCCGCTTCAACTCGGTGCCGATCATCGCAGCCAGCAGCCCTTCCTTGCCGGCGGGTATTTCCAGGACCAGTTTGCCTTGCAGAGGAAAGGTGCCCTGCCGCAGGGCGACTTCCTTAGGAAAGGGAACCAGCCGCAGTCGGGAAGTCTCGTCGGCCAGTCCGACCGCGACGAACCCCAGGACCAGTGCCACCGTAGCAAGCATGTATCTTCGGCCGAGCATTGCGGAAACCTCCCATTGAGCCCCATCACGATCGGGATCATCATCACTGGCAGTCTATCCGGACCGGGGTCGTTGCGGTCCGATCCTGGCCCCCAGCATACCACGGCTGTCAGGTGTTGGCACCAGTCCAGCGAGCCGCAATAAGTGCCCCCCGGTTGGGGAATAAACTGGGGCCGTATATCGGATTTGTAACAAGTGGCAATCTGGGTTTGACAGCCCTATCCCCGAAAAGGATGATGAGGGTAGGGATCTTTACCCGCCGATTGCCGGAACGTCGGTGGGAACTTTCGCCGCTTTCGGCGCGTCTCAGACTATGGACCTGCTGTGAACGACGACGCCCAACTGATAGACGAGACCCTGGCGGGCCACT
>CAZUAM010000223.1:0-10162 GCA_964618095.1 uncultured Planctomycetaceae bacterium
GTGCTGGGCGTGTTCGTCCCCCTTTCGCCCCTGTCGGCCAGCGAAGTTGCCGGGTACCAGTGGTACGATTCGGGCATCGGGTTCGCCGTAGACGCCGAACGCGTCCTCAAGATCCTCCCCAGGCTCAAGAAGGGAGAGGACCTGCATCCCGGGGTCATCGGGGTCAATCTCCGCGGGCAGAGCCTCTACGTGGGCGAGCCGGTGATCGCCGCCTGCCACCCCAACTCGCCCGCGGCCAAGGCCGGACTCAAGCCGGGCGACCGGATCGAGGAGATCGACGGCCGCAAGATCCGCCGCGCCGCCGAGGTCAAGGAGCAGATCAGCCGCCGCTATGCGGGCGAGCAGGTCCACCTGGTGGTGCTCCGCGACAAGAAGCGACTGGAGTTCGACGTCGAGCTGGTGCCGAAACTCGAACCCTACGAGCACGCCCTGCTGGGTATCCTGCCGATGCGCGACCCCGGTGAGGCGCCGGGTGTCGCGGTCCGCTACGTCTACCCCGAAAGCCCCGCGGCCGGCGCCGGCATCGAGCCGGGCGACGTGCTGGTCTCTCTGGCCGGAAAACCGATCCAGGGCCGCGAGGAGATGTTGCAGCAGATCAGCGCGCTTCAGCCCGAGGAGGAAGTCGAACTCGAAGTCCGGCACGCGGACCAGACGCGAAAGCTCACGCTGAAGCTCGGCCGGTTGCCGGAGGATCTGCCGCCTGAAGAGCTTCCGCCGGCCCGGGGGGAGATCAAACCGGCCGAAGGCGAGCTCCCGGAAGTGGGCACCGTGGAGCTAAAGGTCCCCGAGCTGAAGAACGAGGCCTGGGCCTACGTGCCGGAGGCCTACCATCCGGACGTGGCCCACGGGGTGGTCGTCTGGCTGCACGCCCCCGGTGGATTCGACTTCAAGAAGCTGCTGCCACGTTGGAAGTCGCACTGCGACCGCCACGACCTGATCCTCCTGGCTCCCAAGTCGGCGGATCCGCAGAAGTGGAATCCGGGCGAAGTCACACTGGTGCAGAAGTTGCTCGACCAGATCCAGTCGACCTACACGGTGGATGCCGCGCGGGTGGTGGTCCACGGCCACGAGGGAGGCGGGACACTGGCGTACCTGGTGGCCTTCCGCCAGCGCGAGCTGGTCCGGGCGGTGGCGGTGGTCGATGCCCCGGTTGCCGGCCGCCCGCCCGAGAACGATCCCCTGCACCGTCTGGCGATTTACCTGACCACGGCCAAAAAATCCCGCCACGCCGCCGCGATCAAGCAGGCCACTACCCTATTGCGCAAGATGAAGATCCCGGTCACGCTGAAGGACCTCGGGGAGAAGCCCCGCTACCTGGACGACGAGGAGTTGGCCGAGCTGGTCCGCTGGATCGACATGCTCGACCGCATCTGAGCAAAGGCGGAAGGCGGACGGGGGAAGGCGGAAGGCGGACGGGGGAAGGCGGACGGGGGAAGGCGGAAGGCGGACGGGGGAAGGCGGAACCACGAACCGGCAGACGCTCCGGCGTTTCATTCAGCATTCAGCATTCAGCACTCAGCATTCCCCTCGTGCGTCGTCATCTGATCGGAATCATTGCCGTGTTGTCGCTGCTGGGTGCCGTGGTGTGTGAGATCTGGCCGCCGCCTTGGGCCTGGGGCGCGACGCTCCAATCAGGCCTTTCCCGCGGTGGCGTCCTGGCGGCCGTCGTCTGGCTGGCCTACCCGGAGGTCCGCCGCATGCCCACCTGGCTGTGGAGCATGCTGCTGGCAGTCTTGGTGGTCGTGGCCATCAGACCCAGGACAGTTTTCTTCGCGGTCCCCATCATCATCGCGTTGGCCATCCTGAGACCGCGGATTGGGCAGCGCCGGTAGGGTGGTACGCGGCAAGGGAAGATCCCCAAAGGTCGGGCCGACGGACTGGGTGGCTGTGGTGGACCGAAGCGACCCCACAGGAATGCTGGGCGCTCACTTCGTTCGACCCCGGGCACCCGCTACACGCAAGTGAAAAACGGCTTAGCGCGTAGCCTGGCTGAGCCGCTTGACCTCGGCTGCTTCGTACGTCGGGGCGTAGCCTCTGTTGGCGGTCTTTTGGCCCACTTGGCCGCGGACCTCGACGAAATCGCCCCGCTCGCAGCCGGCCAGGACCTTCGCCTCGGGCAGCACGACGCTGCCGCCGAACTGGTCGGTGGTGCCGTCGACCGGGATGTAGCGGAGCTTCCAGCGGCGGTCGATCTGGGAATACTCCAGCTTGCCCCGCAGCCAGCGGTACTCCGGGTCGTAGCCGTAGCTTGCCCGGGGAGCGAACTCGGCCGCCGCGGTGCGGCCCGCCGTGGCGGGTGAGACGCCGACCGCGGCCGTGACGGCGGCCGAATCATCCGGATCCTCGGTGCCGGAGGCCAGCCGGACGCCGCTTCGGCCGGACGCCGATTGTGGCCGGGTGGCAGACGTCACTCTGCCGGCCGGGGGCAGATCCGTGATCTCGACGGCTCCCTTCGGAACGCGCAACCGCCGGGGCTCGTCGGCAGACGCGGCACGGGCCGAAGACGGAACCGGGGTGCCTGGCAAGCTTGCCGCGGTCTTCGTCCGCGGCTGGAGGATCTGGACCACCCGCTCGCGTCCCGCCAGCGTGGTGCCGGCTTTGGGGGCGGCGGGCCTGGAACGGTCGGAAAGCGACGGGGGCGCTATCCGTGTTTCGGCCCCAGAAGCAAGGGGAGACCGAATCCGGGACCATGAACTCCCCTGGGAATTGAAGCTGCCGCCCGGGGGGACATAGGGCTGGCCGCCACTGGAAGCGGGCGACTGGGGACCCGTTGCCGGCGGCATTTGTGGGGTCGCCGCTGCCGGCGGCGCGTAACTCGGGGCCAGCGAGGATGGGGCACCGCCATAGTAGGGGTCGGTCGGCCCACCAGAGATTGAGCCGGTTCCCGGCGGCGGGACCGTGGTGCGACCGAAGAACGGGTCGGTTCCGGGCAGCCCCTGAGCCTTGCAGCCGGAGATTACAAAGACGGCGATCAGAAGCGCGAGCAGCCGCTTCATCGGGCAGACTCCTTCTTCCCCCTTTTTTGCGGGAGCGTACGGATCGGGTACCGGCACTCCCCAATCGATGTGGCAAGACCAAGACGAGGCCCCGACCGGCGCATCGTGCGCGCACTACGGCCGAGGGGGCCGGTAGGGTAGCGTTTTTTCCGCCTGTGTCCAGAGCGGTTTTCCCGGAGTTCTCCGGACAGCGGCCGGCAGCCCGCCCGCAGCCGAGTCGCCCTGGGCCGAGACTGCCAACCTCCTGCGTCGCCGTGGAGAGAGGCACGCACCGCGCCCGGCGTCAGTCCGACTACCGTTCGATTAGGTGAAATATCGACGGGGATCAAGTGGCACCGGCGTCTCGCCGGTCAGACATAAGTGAAGGCACTGCCGTGAGTTCCGTCACACCGGCGAGACGCCGGTGCCACTGTGTTGACGCCGGGTTCGCCCTTGACCGAACGGTATTGGCGTTAGCCCACCCGGCCGATCGTGGGATACCGTTCGTCCACTGCTCCCCCACTGCCCCTCATTGCCTGCTCCCCAGGCGGGCGGTAGAATCATGGTTTTTCGCCGCCCGGGCACCACTTGGGTGAGACATGAACAGCGTGCGGAATCTGGTCGTTGCCCAGAGCGGTGGGCCGACGCCGGTCATCAATAGCAGCCTACAGGGCATCATCGAGACCGCCCGGGACCTGGACACGATCGGCACCGTCTACGGCGCCCGGCACGGGATCGAGGGGGTGTTGAAGGAAGAGCTGCTCGACCTGTCGGGCCAATCGGCCGAAGAGGTATCGCTGTTGCGGTTTACGCCGGCGGCCGGATCGATCGGCACCTGTCGTTACAAGCTCAGGGCGGGCCAGGAGGAGGATTTCGGCCGGGTCATTGAGGTGTTTCGCACCCACCAGGTGGGCTATTTCCTGTACATCGGCGGAAACGACTCGATGGACACGGCCCAGAAGATCGCCCAATTGGCCCACCGGCAAGGGCTGGACCTGGTCGCCGTGGGCGTGCCCAAGACGATCGACAACGACGTGGGCGACAGCGAGTTTCGGCTGATCGACCACACGCCCGGCTACGGTTCGGTGGCCCGATACTGGATGCACGCCGTGCAAAACGCCAACGAGGAGAACAAGGGGTCCTCGCCGGCCGACCCGGTGCTGGTGATGCAGGCGATGGGACGGAAGATCGGCTTCATCCCGGCCGCCGCGCGGCTGGCCGACCCGGAGCGTGAAATGCCGCTTCAGATCTATCTGGCCGAGAGTCCCTGTACGATGGAGCAGCTTGCCGAGGGGGTCAACGACGAGTTGCGGCGCTCGGGCCGCTGCCTGGTGGTGATCAGCGAAGGGTTCGATGTGGGAGGCGTGGGCGAAGTGAGGGACGCCTTCGGCCACACGTCCTTCGGGTCGAGCAAGCTGACCGTCAGCCAGGCGGTGGTCAACTACCTCAACCTGGTGGGCCTGGCGACCAAAGGTGCCGCCCGGGGAAACGTGCCGGGGACCGATCAGAGACACTCGATGGGCTACGCCTCGGTGGTGGATCTGGACGAGGCCTATCGCGTGGGGCAAGCCGCCGTCGAGTTGGCGGCCGCGGGCGAGAGCGGCTACATGGCCACGATCCTGCGGGACCCGGGCCCGGCCTACGGCGTCCGCTACGACAAGGTCTCCCTGGAGGAGGTGGCCAACAGCGAGCGGACGTTCCCCGCCGGCTGGATTGCCCAGAGCGGCCGCGACGTGACCGACGATTTCGTCCGCTACGCCCGGCCGCTGGTCGGCCAGGAGATGATCCGCCTGCCGCTGGTCGACGGCCGTCAGCGGCTGACGCGGTTTGCGCCGCTCTTTGCGGAGCAGAAGCTGTCCGGATACGTTCCACAGGCGGACCGGAAATGAGCGTCTGACAGACGCGCCCGGCGGCTGCCGGCCGCCGGCTATGGCAGATCATACGCGACATTCTTTACACGGTGAATATGACAATATGCTTGAGTTCACAGCGAAATACGACTACCTGGTAGGCATCGACTCGGACGGATGCGCATTCGACACGATGGAGTTGAAACACAAGGAGTGTTTCATTCCCAACATTGTCAACTACATGGAGTTGCAGGGCGTCAGCAAGTACGCCCGCGAGGCGGCGGAGTTTGTGAACCTGTATTCCAAGAGCCGCGGAATCAACCGTTTCCCGGCGCTGGTCGAGGTGCTCGAGTGGCTTCAGAAGCGTCCTGAGGTAAAGGCCCGCGGCGTGAAGATCACCATTCCCCAGTCGCTGCGGGACTGGATCGACCGGGAGACGAAGTTGGGCAACCCGGCGCTGGAGAAGGCCGTGGCGAAGACCGGCGACCCCGATTTGAAGCACGTTCTGGCCTGGTCCACGGCGGTCAACGAGGCCATTGCGAACATGGTCCGCGGGGTGCCGCCGTTCCCGCTGGTCCGCGAGTGTCTCCAGAAGCTCAACGGCCGGGCCGATTGCATGGTGGTTTCGGCCACGCCGGGGGAGGCCCTTCAGCGGGAATGGGAGGAGCATGACCTGGCGCAACACGTGGTGGCCATCTGCGGTCAAGAGGTGGGAACGAAAACGGAGCACCTCCAGGTGGCCGCGAAGTACGCTGCCGGCCACACACTGATGATCGGCGACGCCCCCGGCGATTACAAGGCGGCGGTGGCCAACCAGGCGCTGTTCTTCCCGGTCAATCCCGGCGCGGAAGAGGCCAGTTGGAAGCGTCTCTATGAGGAAGGGATCGAGCGATTTCTCTCCGGCAGTTTCGGCGGTGAGTACCAACGGGAGCTGCTCGACGAATTCGACAGTTACCTTCCGGAGAAGCCGCCGTGGCCGGTGGAGACATAAAGCCGCGACCACCGGTCGCGAATTGGGGCGCGACCACCGGTCGCGAATTGGGGCGCGACCACCGGTCGCGGCTTTGTGAGCAAAACAGAGGCATCGTAACCCCGTGAAGAAAGACATCGGACACAACCATGGCAGAAGCACGTGACTTCGGACTGATCGGACTGGCCGTGATGGGCGAGAACCTGGCCCTGAACATCGAGAGCCGGGGATACCGCGTGGCGGTCTTCAACCGGACCGTGAGCAAAGTGGACGATTTTCTAGCCGGGCGGGCCAAGGGCAAGCGGTTCGTCGGTTGCCATTCGCTCGAGGAGTTGGTCGACAACCTGGCGGTGCCGCGGAAGGTGATGTTGATGGTCAAGGCCGGTCCGGCCGTAGATGAGTTCATCGACAAGCTCATCCCCCTGCTCAAGCCCGGCGACGTGATCATCGACGGCGGAAACACGCACTTCAGCGACACCGAACGGCGGACCACGTACGTCGAGTCGAAGGGCCTGCTGTACATCGGCACGGGTGTTTCCGGCGGCGAGGAGGGCGCGCTGAAGGGGCCCAGCATGATGCCCGGCGGCAGCGAAAAGGCCTGGCCGCTGGTCAAGCCCATCTTCCAGGCCATCTCGGCCAAGGTCGGCCCCAACGGCGACATTCCCTGTTGCGATTGGGTGGGGCCCCGCGGTGCCGGACACTACGTGAAGATGGTCCACAACGGGATCGAGTACGGCGACATGCAATTGATCTGCGAGGCCTACTGGATGCTGAAGCACGCCCTGGGACTCTCCAACAGCGAACTGTACGACGTCTTCGCCCAGTGGAACCGGGGCGATCTGGACAGCTACCTGATCGAGATCACCCGCGACATCTTCAGCGTCAAGGACGAACAGACCGGCGGGGACCTGGTGGACCTGATCATGGACACGGCCGGGGCCAAAGGGACCGGCAAGTGGATGAGCCAGTTGGCCCTGGACCTCGGTGTCCCCAGTACGTTGGTCACCCTGGCGGTCTATGCCCGGGGGCTCTCGGCGATGAAGGAGGCGCGGGTTCGGGCCAGCAAGGTCCTGGAGGGGCCGTCGGGCAAATACCCGGGCGATCGCCGGGAATTCATCGAGCAGATCCGCCAGGCGCTCTACGCCTCGAAGATTTGCAGCTATGCCCAGGGATTTGTCCAGCTCCAGGCGGCCGCCGCCGAACACGACTGGCCGCTGAAGTTCGGCCCGATCGCCCTGCTCTGGCGAGGCGGGTGCATCATCCGGGCGGTGTTCCTGGAGCGGATCAAGGAGGCCTTCGACGCCGATCCGAATCTGGAGAACCTCCTGCTGGCCCCCTACTTCCGGGCGGCGGTCGAGAAGGCCCAACCGGCCTGGCGGCAGGTGGTCACCACGGCGGTGGAGCTGGGCATTCCGATGCCGGCCATCTCCGCCGGACTGGCCTACTACGACAGCTACCGCTCCGAGCGGCTGCCGGCCAACTTGCTCCAGGCCCAGCGCGATTACTTCGGCGCCCACACGTACCATCGCGTCGACAAGCCGGGCGAGGGCCCGTTCCACACCGACTGGCTCCGCCTCCGCAAACCACCCCAATAGCCGGTTTGGACAACAACCCGCGTAGCCGCTTGCGGCTTAACAGGAAAGGGGACCAGCCATGTCCGCGGATTACCTGGAACAACTGTTCGGGCTTGAAGGTCAGACGGCCGTGGTGATCGGCGGGGCCGGGGTCCTCGGGGGGGCCCTGTGCCGGGGACTGGTCGGGGCCGGTGCGCGGGTCGTGGTGGCCGACCTGACCGAGGAGGGCTGCAAGCAGCGGGTCGAGGAGCTCGGGCAGCTCGGCGGCCAGGCCGACCTCTGCGCGGTCGACGTCACCTCCCGCCCGTCGCTCGAAGACCTGTTGGCTGCGGCGGCCAAAGGGACCGGGCGGGTCGAGATCCTGGTGAACTGTGCGGGTGTCAACTACGGCAGCCCCTTCCTCGATCATCCCGAGCAGCAATGGGACCGCGTGATGGCCGTTAACCTCAAGGCCGTCTTCTGCGCCTGCCAGGTCTTCGCCCGACACATGGCCGAGGCCGGCGGCGGCGCGATCCTGAACATCGGCAGCGTGACCTCGCACTTGCCGCTTTCACGTGTGTTCGCCTATTCCGTCTCCAAGGCGGGGGTGCTGAACCTGACGCGGAACGTCGCCCAGGAGTTCGCGGCCCGGGGCGTGCGGGTCAACGCCATCTGCCCCGGGTTCTTCCCGGCCGAGCAGAACCGGCGGTTGCTGGACCAAGAGCGGATCGACAACATCATGCGGGGCACGCCGATGGGCCGGTTCGGCGAGCCGGAAGAGTTGATCGGTGCCATGCTGCTGCTGCTTTCGCCGACCGCCGGCAGCTTCATCACCGGCACGCACGTCAACGTCGACGGCGGCTTCACCGCGGCCTGGTTCTGAAGGGCCGCCCCCTTGGCCCCGACTGCCGGCCTGCACGTGGCGGGCGGCTTGCCGGGAATCGCCGGGAGAGTACACTTGGAACGTATCCCAAAACCGTACGGAGCATCCGGGGTGGCCGGGGTCGAGCGCAGCGAGCCCCCGGAGTATTGCGGCTGGGGGCGGCCTGCGGCCGACCGCCAGCCACCCCGATAGTCGGTTCTGGGATAAGCTCTCAGGGGAGCGACCGTGGCTCACACCATCGTGATCTTTGGCGCCTCGGGCGATCTGACCAGTCGGAAGCTGGTGCCGGCGCTGTATGAGCTGCACCGCAAGGGGCGGCTGCCCGAACAGACCCGAATCGTCGGCTTCTCCCGCACCAAGCTCACCAACGAAGCCTGGCGGGAGAAGCTGGCCGAGTCGACCGCCCATTTCGTGCCGGGTACCTTCGAGACCTCGGTCTGGGAGACGTTCGCCCCGTCGATCTTCTATCACGCCGGCGACGTCGGGCAGGCGGATACCTTTGATTCACTGCGCGGCTGCCTTGACCAACTGGAGGCCGGCAGCGGGGCCACCCGGGTCTACTGCCTGGCCACCGTCCCCCGCCTCTACGAACCGGCGATCGCCCGGATGGGTTCGGCGGGCATGGCCGACCAGCGGCGGGGCAACTCGCGGATCGTGATCGAAAAACCGTTCGGAACCGACCTGCCCAGCGCCCGCTGCCTCAACCAGGCGCTGCACCAGGTCTTCGCCGAGCAGCAGGTGTACCGCATCGATCATTACCTGGGCAAGGAGACCGTGCAGAACGTGCTGGTGCTGCGTTTCGCCAACGGGATTTTCGAGCCCATCTGGAACCGCAATTACGTCGATCACGTGCAGATCACCGCGGCCGAAGCGCTGGCCGTCGGCCACCGCGGCGATTACTACGATCAGGTCGGCGTGCTGCGCGACATGTTCCAGAACCACTTGCTGCAACTGCTGGCCCTGACGGCCATGGAGGCCCCTGCCCAGTTCGAGGCCGACGCGGTGCGGGACGAGAAGGTGAAGGTCTTGCGGGCGATCAGGCCGCTGACACGTGAGGAGGTGTTTACCGATACGCTTCGCGGTCAGTATCGGAAGTACCGCGACGAGCCGGGCGTGGCCGCCGACAGCGAAACGGCCACCTTCGCCGTGGTGAAGCTGCAGGTGGACAACTGGCGCTGGCAGGGTGTGCCGTTCCTGTTGCGCAGCGGCAAGGCGATGTCGTGCCGCACCACCCAGATCGTGATCCAGTTCCGCCAGGCGCCGCACATGATGTTCGAGGGCGGGCCCAGGGCCGCATACGAGGCCAATCGGCTGGTGATCCAGGTCCAGCCGGCCGAAGGGATCCAGTTGCACTTCCACACCAAGGTGCCCGATGCCGGCATGAAGCTGCGGCTGACCGACCTGGACTTCACTTTCCGGGACAGATTCACCGGCACGATGCCGGACGCGTATCAGCGGCTGCTGCTGGACGTGATGCAGGGCGACGCCAGCCTCTTCGCCCGTGCCGACGAGGTGGAGCTGGCCTGGAAGATCATCGATCCGATCCAGGCCGCCTGGGAGAATCCCGGCTGGCCGCCCATCGCGCTCTACGAAGCCGGCGGATGGGGGCCCCCCAGTTCTACCGAATGGATGTGCCGCCAATGTCGCGAATGGTTCGACAGTTGCCCCATGCTCAAGTAACGGCGGAGACCTTACGCGGCCGTCGACGGTAGTGGTCTCTGGCACCTCAGCCGACGAATAACTGACGATAGCCGGGACGCAACGCGGTATGAACCAGGGAAAAGGATGTCCGCAAATGGCCGCTGCGAGGATTTCCCGCGACACGTTGCGTCCCGGCTACTAGTCATTTCTGCTGCGACAAATCACTGGAGCCCCAACCGTTTAGCCCGAAGTTCCGGAAGAGAATCGCATCTAAGTAATTGAGAACAAAC
>CAZUAM010000224.1:0-10100 GCA_964618095.1 uncultured Planctomycetaceae bacterium
TGCGACGCGGAGCGTCGTGGTGACCCGTTCCCACGCAGAGCGTGGGAACGAGGAAGCCGCTACAATAGTGTGATTGTTGTGTATGACTGCGGGCCCCGGAGGCGGTCCACTCGAACAGGGGGGGTTCCATGCAAGTTACCCGATTGGTCCAACGCGTGGTCGTCCTGACGATCGTTCTTCCGCCGGCATGGACAGGCGCGGCCAACGGCGGCCGCGCCGGCGTGGTGACCAAGCGGCTGGGCACCGGCCTTCTGCCTTCCCGCTCCGCGGGGATCCTGCCGCAGGCCCGGGTTGCCCCGGTGGAAAGAGCGCCGCAGATTGACGGCAAGCTCGACGAAGAGGCTTGGAGGGCCGCCAGCCCGATCGTGCTCGGTAGGCTGGCAACCCGCGGCAAGAGTTGGCCCCGGAGCGAGGTCCGGCTGCTGCACAAGGACAAGATCCTCTACATGGGCGCGAAACTGAGCGAGCCGAACATCGACCGGTTGAAGCGGGCGCTTACGGAGAACGACGGACCGCTGTACCGCGACGACTCGGTCGAGCTGTTTCTCTGGCCGGATCCTTCGCGCGGCTACTACCAGTTGATCATCGGCGCCGGCGGGGCCATCTACGACCGCCAAGGCCACGGCGACCCGAAGGCGTTTGACTGCGGGGCCGAGGCGGCGGTGGAGGTCGGGCAGGACGGCTGGACGCTGGAAGTGGCCGTCCCGATGGGCCCCTTGGGCATCGGCGACCAGGTGCCTTCCCAAAGGAGGGGCCGGGAACCGGTCCTTGCTCTGGGGGGCTGGCGGGCGAACATCTACCGCAATCGTCAGGCCGGGCCCGAAGGAAACCGGCAGGCGTGGTCTGCGACCTTCAGCAACGACTACGACAGGCCCGATTACTTTGGCCACTTGTTGTTTACACCGACGTCGCCCCGGGCCGGGAAGGAGGCAGGCGGCGAGCCGGTGGGGATCGCGGTGCAAGAGACGGACCGCGGCCAGGCGGTGCTCACGTTCGACCTCTCCGCCGTGCCCAAGGGCGCCAAGGTCTACCGCGCTCGGCTGCTCTGCGAGCGGCGCCCGCTGAACCGGCGCGACGCCGATGCGCTGGACGAGATTGAGATCTACCCGCTTGCCGCTCCCTATGAAGAAGGCAGCCCGCCGAAGACCACCGGCCGACCGCTTGCCTTGGTGGGGCCGCATTACCGTTGGCTCGAGATGACCGAGCTGGTGGGCGGTTGGGTGGGCGGCCGGGGGACGCCCGGGGTGTTCGTAAAGAGTTTTCCCGGTTGGCGGCCGGAGAAGACCTATCTGGAACTGGTCTGCGAAGGCGAGCCGCAGGACCTGCCGCCGCAGGTAGCCGGCGTGAAGATCTTCCACCGTGCCGGACAGACGTTCATTACTTTCAGGGAAGTCGATCCGCTGATCACCGCGTCGGAAGCAACCTGGGGAGAAATCAAGAGTGCCTTGGCCAATGCCCCGGATGCCTGCCGCTACCGCATCTACGGCCACACGCAGCCGATCGACGCCCAGACGATCGCTCGGGCCGAACTCCTGGCCGAGGTGGGGCCGCTGTCGGTGTACAACACCAACGGCCGCAACAAGGAGTACCTGATCGGCCGGGCGATGATCGGCTCCGACGAGATCGGCGAGCTGGCCCGGGACTGGGGCGGTTACATGCACAAGTGGACCATGGACCACCCACGGATGGACCGCTACCCGCTGCCGCGGTTTGTGATTGACGAGCGTGCCGGGCCGCTGGGGGTGGGCACCGGGCTTTACGTGCATCATCCAAGTAGGCCGGGCAAGCGCTACTACGCGGTGGTCTCGTACCGCGGGGGCGTGGAAAACCTGCGGGACTTCAGCGGCCGCAACGCGCCGCACAGCCCGGTGGATGAGGTGGTCGGCACGGGCGTTCCGGTCCGACAGGGCAAAGGGTTGTGGGGGCCGTATTTCGACTATCCGGGCACTCGCTGGGTCTACGTGCAGTGGTGCGCCCCGCCACTTTCCCCGAGACAAAACATGTACTTCAACTACTCGGTGCTGATTCCGCCAAAGACGGACGGCGCGGTGCCTGCGGAGCTGTATTTTCATCCGGACGGTTACTCTTACGCCCAGCCGGGGAAGAAGCTGCTGCGGGGCAGCATTCAGATTGCCCCGCACGACTACCCGGTCAGCGGATGGTACGGATTCAGCGAGGCCTGGCAGACGCTCCGCTCGTCGAAGTCGGCCGTGGTAGGCAACCACACGCAGCAGCGGATCATTGCCTTCCTGGATTGGGCCAAGCAGACGCTGCCGATCGACGCGGAGCGGATCATGGCGGTGGGCTCGGACGGGGCGGCGGCGCTGGCCCTGAACTACCCCCAGACGTTCGCCTACGTGGTGATCACCCGTTTCGACCCCCAAGGCGTGCTCAAGGCGGAAGCGGCCGGCAAGTTCGCCGCCGCCTGGGGACCGAAGTCACCCGAGATCAAGGACACGGCCGGCGGGAGCAACTGGAGTTGGGCCGAGTTGGACCGGCTGGTCGAGGCGTCTGGGGGGAAGGACCTGCCGCTGTTCGCCTGCTGCGGTGCGAGTTGGGGAGGTGTGCAGGGCTGGGGCAAGGGCCGAGGGCGGTTCTATGACGCGATGCACAAGGCCGGTCAGCCGCTGGTTGCCCATTGGGCCTGGGGCGGGTGGCTGCATGCGATCCAGCCCGATCAGTGGACCGGCCTCTGGCGGGGCATCGACATCTCCCGCAACACGGCCCTGCCGGCCTTTTCCAACTGCTCGCTCGACCAGGAGGGCGAAGGGGGCGGGAATACGAACCTCAGCTTCAGTTGGACGGACATCAAGGACGAACCGAACCAGTTCGAAATCACGATCACCTGCCGCGAGTGTACTTTCGACCTCACGCTGCGGCGGTTGCAGAAGTTCAAGCTCGGCCCGCGCCAGCGGGTCCGCTGGGAAGCCACCCCCATGCCCGGCCCCCACGGCGAAACGGCCGATCCCCAAAGCGGCCGGGCAGTGGCCGACGAACACGGCGTAGTGACGATCAGGAACCTGAAGTATCCCGCTCGGGTGGGCGGGCTGGTGGTGAAGGTCATCCGCTAAGGGAGCCAGAATCACGGGGGAGCGCGGCCATGAAACGGGCATGTATGATCGCCGTCGCGGCGTGGACGGCCCTGGTGAGCTCGGCCACCGCCGAGATGGTCGTCGAGCGCTGGGGAAGCGGCGGACGGGTTCAGCACAAGAGCGTGACCTATCAGGATGACGGCGACGCGAAGCGGATGACCGTTGCCCTGGCCCCGCTCTCGAAGGACACGAGGATCTACCGTGCCCGGCTGGTGGTCCTCGGCGGCGAAGGCTACGAGGTCGGGTGCATGCTTCCCGGGGGAAAGGAGGTTGGGCTGGCGCTGGTCCCGCCGTACGACCTGTGGTTCGATGCTACCGACGTTGTGTCCCGAGCAGTGGCCGCCGGAGGGGAGCGGCTGGAATTGACGCTGCGGAGCTTCTCGGGCTTCGAGCCGGAAAAGACGTTCCTGGAGGTTGCCTACGAGGGGAAGCTCACCACCGGGCCGCCGCAGGTGACGGGCCTGAAGGCCTTTTTCCGAAACGGCCAGGTGTTTCTGACCTGGAAAGAGATTTGGGACATCGCCGGGGGCAATCCCGAGATTCGCTGGGGCGAGATGGTCGACAAGGTTGCCGACTGCACCCCGCTGGGGATCACGCCGGTCGAAAAGGACCGCGAGATCCGCTACCGCGTTTACCGGCACACGCAGCCGATCACCGCGCGCAACATCGGCGAGGCGAGACTGCTCTACTCGGTCAAACCCGGCTCGGTCTACACCGAAGAGCGTGTGCCTTGGGCCATCGAGGGCGAGCACGGGCCGCGATACCTCAAGAAGGGCGAGATCCTGAAGCGGGTCACGCTGGAGCCGGGCAAGCCCCTGCCGCCGGGCACCGGGTTTCACTGGTACACCGTGGATAAAGGGGGCCGGGGTTATTACGCCGTGCTCACGGCGGTCAACGGGGTGGAGAACACCGCGGACATTTCGTCCGCGAACAGCGTCGGCCCGATCGAGCAGCGCGTCCGGACGCCCATGCCGATCCTCTACCGTGACGTGGTGACCAAGCTGCGGCAACCCGAGGGCGCCGAGCACCACGAGCAGTGGTACACCTGGTGGGTGCCGCCGCCGCTTAGCCCGTATCCGAAGCGTTACGACGTGGTCCTGAGCTTCTGTCGGCAGACGATGCTCAGGCCGGCGCCGCTTACGGTGACTCGCGGCCACGCCTGGATCACCACTCCCGAGCCGCCGGGTCCCGGCCCGCACCAGGGCGTCTACCTGGCTCCCAGTCCGGACAACCCGTGTGCGTTCTGGATGGGCATCCCGAACTCGTACTACAACCTCAAATCCCGCCGGCAGGCCCGCTGGCGGCCGACCACCCAGCTCCGCAACGACCTGCTGATCGAGTGGGTCCGCTCGAAGCTCCCCATCGACCCGGACCGCATCGTGGGATCGATCGGCTGTTGGGGGATGATGGAAATCGAGCGGGCGGAGCTGTATGCCTACCTGCACGGCTGGGGCCAGCCGGAGATGACCAAAGGTTTTCAGGCCTGGGGCCGGGCGCAGATCTGGGGACCACCGCAGCTTTACGCCGGGCGGCCCAAGGAGGAAAACCCCTGGTACCGCCAGGACTACGGCCGCTGGATCGTGGAGGACCCGGCCCGGGAGACACCGCTGCTGAGCATTCATCTCGGTTGGGGCGCCCACTTTACCGAGATGGGCTGGCCGCCGTTTCCGCGGTTTCTCCGCGCGATGATCGACAGCAAGCGGCCGCTGATCTACCGCTGGCAGGTCCGCGAACAACGGCGGCCGATCATCCGCAAGAACCAGTCCGTGCCGGCCTTCGGCAACTGCTCCTTGGACGACAACGTCGGCAACGGCGATCTGAACCACGGCTATCCGCTCGACTCCGGGCAGCTCAACGGGTATCTGAACTGGGACAGCGAGACGATCGTGGACCGGCCCGACCGCTGGGAAATGACGGTCGTACTCGACGATTCGGCCCCGCTGGGTGAGTGCAGGGTCGATGTGACGCCGCGGAAGGTGCAGCGGTTCAGGGGCCGGGCGGGACAGCGGTTCCGCTGGGTCTGCACGTTTCTGCCACTGGTTGAACCGGATCAGAAACCGAAAGGCGGAAGGATCTCCAGCGATGAGCTGCCCGCCCGGCCGGCCATCGGCAAGCAACTCGGCTCGGGCAGCACCGTGGCCGACCAGTGGGGGCTGGTGACGATCAGGCAAATGCGGATGTTGAAGGGCGCCCAGCGGGTGGTAATCGTCCGCCAGTGATCTGAGTTGCACGCTGAGGGCTGCCGCCAACCGCTGTAGTTGGACTGCGGTAAGGATCGGCGCAGGAATAAGTTGACCAAAACTGGTGGTTGTGACCTCCGTGGCAATCGAGGACTTGCCCGCAGGCCTGCGGTCGCGCAGCGCACCCTGGGGCAGGGACCCGCGCGATGGGCCCCAAAACGCCAAAGGGGTTTCACAACACACGTGCAAGCTCCGCCGCCCACCCGGTTCTGTAAAACCCCTTCGGGGTTTCGGGACGTTTGATCGCCTCTCATCCCAGGGTGCGCTGCGCGACCCTGGGCTATGTTGTTCAGCGCCTTCGGCGTGGCTTTTCTGCAACGTTAGGGTACAAGTACAACCGCGAGGGAGATCGGATCGAACAAGAGGACCAGATCGGCACGGTCCACCAGTACGGCTACGACAAGCTCGGCCGGGACGGGGCCGCATGTCGGCTTGTTATCGCGCGGTCGTCCCCGGGCGTGCGGCCACCGAGGTTGGGGTTCCCCCTTCGTGGATCATGAACTCGGCCCATACCGGCAGATGGTCGGACACCGCCAGGGCCTCGTCCACGGTCAGGCCAAACTCCGCCATCGGATTGAGAACGCCCCAGGAGCCGGTGAATTCCGGGGTGGCCCGCCGGTCGAAGAGGATGTTGTCGTACGATTTCGTACCTCGCGTGTTGGTCTTTACGCCCGAGATCGCATGCACGACGTTCGGCAAGCTACCCAATTCTCCGAGGTGGTATTCATCGACGTTCAGGTCACCGAGCAGGATCACGTCATCCTCCCCGCTGCCGTTGCGCTGGACTGCCACGAATACGTCGTCCAGGGCGTCCAGTTCCTGATCGGTCTCGTCGGGGTCGGTGTGGATATTGACGAGGCTGAACGTGAAGGCCTGGTCGGGCGGGGGGCCCCGGACGCGGAATCTTGCCACCAGCGGTTCACGGTGCAGATCGTCCCGGGGATCCGACACCGTATAGACCGAGCCCCGATCGACTTCGATTCGGGCGGCGTCGAAGATGAAAGTATACTGCTCCTTGCTGGAGGTTCGGCCCAACCGGGGTCCGATCACGTAGTCGTAGTGGGCGCCCCGGGCGTTGATCATCTCGACGAACTTCGGCACGACGCCCTGGTCCTTCGAGCGGACTTCCTGGACGGCCACCACGTCGAACCGGCTGATCGCCTTGACCAGGACGTCCATCACCTCCGGCTTCTTGAGTTTGGAGGTGCCGAAAACCTGGACGTTGAACGACGCGATCTTGATCGTGTCGCCGCGGCTGACGGGGGTGGGCTGAGGTGCCTGGCCTCCACCGGCGGTCCCGGCAGGGGCCTTGCCGGCCAGTTGATCCAGGGCCTGCTCGACGTTGCAGCCGGCCAGACCGAGCCCGGCGGCCAGTAGTGCCAAGAGGGCAATCCGTTGCATGCGACGCCTCCATGCGTACTCTGAAAAGCTGTGGTGACGAGAATTGGGCCGGGAAGATACCCGAACGGCTGATCGGCATCCATAGCAGTTCGCGTGCCACCCGGTGGAGGAGGTGGGAAGCAGCGAAGTCGGGCAAGAATGAGGTCCCGGAAGGTCGGGTGCTAGCAGCCGATCCGGTCAATTGCCCGCTGGGCGAGCCGTGCCAGCCGGGGATTGTCCTCGGCGGCCGCCTGCTTGAGGGCCTCAAGGGCAGTAACCGCCGCCGGGCCCATCTTGCCCAGCGCCCAGGCGGCACGTTGTCGCACACGGAGGTCCGGGGTGCCCGATACGGCGGCCGCCAGGGCAGGCACCGCCGGGGCGCCCTGATGCTCCAGCCGCCCGAGCAGGCTCGCGGCCCAGTATCCCACGTCGGCGTTCTCGTCGGCCAGCAACGAGGCCAGGGCATCGAGGTCCGAGACCGGCGGCGGCCCCAGCTCCTCGAGGGCGGCCGCCGCCCACTGGCGGATTTCTTCCGCCTCCGCGGCGCATGCTCGAACCAGCGGGAGAGCCGCCTCACGGGCATCGGACCCCAGGCGAGACAATTGCTCTGCCGTCTTGCCGCGTACGGCCGGATCGGGGTGGTTTAAGTCGGCAGCCAGTTGAGAGATATCCGCAGGCATGGCGATGATCGCAATCGAACTGAGAAAGTGACCGGCAGTTGTCTGCGATTATACGGAACGGTTCGGATCTGCCCAGTCGTCCGTCAACATCGAATTGAGGCGTAGGCAATAGCCGGCACGCAACGCGTGCCGGGAAAGTACCCGCGGGACGTTGTCCCCCGGCTATCGACAACAGGCAATGTTATCGACAACAGGCAATGCTAACGACAACAGGCAAAATCGACGGGCGCGACCCAAAGAGGTTCTCTGGCCGGGTTTGCACACGTTCTTTCAGCGGGCCGCCGATATCGTAGCCCGACGTTACCGGCGACGGCAGTGCGGGCGGCGGAAGTGGCCGGGCGGGCGGCGGAAGTGGCCGGGCGGCCGGCGATTGACCCCGGGCCGCAACGCCACGCGGGGGATGCGGCGATTCTCTCTCCACCATGCCAGAAAGCGAGTGCGGCTGGTTGCGGAAGCAGGGTGGCGGCCACAGCCTTGGGTTCCAGGCATTCGGGATCGCGGCGGCTCGATCGAGGCAAGATCTGTTTTCTGATTCTCACCATCGCGAGATCCATCTCGGGGTTCCTTGCCTGGCCGAAACGTTCGTGGTTTGCCGTCGCCGAAGTGGGACCCCAATGCGTTGGCGCCGAACGGTGTGCCGTCGTCGTTCGACATCTCCGGCCGCAGAAACGATTCGGTGACCAACTTTTTTGCCCAGTTATGTAGCTTGATGGCGGTAGTGATCTCGTCGAGTTCCTCTTGTTTGGATTCGGGCCAGGGGACGTAGATGTCCACCGTGCCAATTGCGTTCTCGTCTCCCAGCAGCGCGGTGGTGTGGACGACGATCACTTTCCGGGCGTCGGTCCCGTCGAGCCGTTTCTCGGGTGGTAGCCCTTGGAACAGCGGCCCGGCCGGATCCGAAGCGAGGATGCCGCGGACCGGCTGGCCGCACAGCTTTTTCTTAGCGCACTCGTTGCTGGCGAAAGCGGCCACCTGCCCGCCCAGACTGTGACCGACGATAACCGTTCTCGACGGCGCGATCTTTCGGTCCTTTAACCATTTGGCGATGTCTTGGCCGGCATGCTCCGCCTGCTTCGCCCACGGTGAGTATTCCCAGATCCTGAAGATCGGCGGGATAGGCACCAGGGCGGGCCACCTCCCCTTGGCCGGCTTGGGCCTGGGTGGGGGGCGCCAATGGACGATGACCACGTTTGCCTTGGGAAAACGTTTCCCGATGGCAGCGGCCTGCTCCAGGTATTCAGCGTCCGTGCCCGAGCCCTGAAAGCCGTGAACCACGAGGTAGGTAGGTGCCTGCGGGTCGATTGCACGGTCGTCCGCCAGGACCTCCCCGTCGGCCGAAAGAAAGCGTGTGGTCCACGGCTCGGCCTTGGTGGCCGAGAAGGCAAGGCCGGGTATCAGCAGACCGGCCAGTGCCGTTGTGAAGACAAGGCGGTGTTTCTCAACGTTTCTGAACATGAGACACCTCCCGGAGTTGAGAGAAGCCGTGTGAGAGGGCGTTCCCGTTTCGCTTTTTCCCGGCTTTGCCGCGGCAGTCAGCCACTACCCTGACAATGAACATTGCCGTGCGAGGCCCGCCAAAATCCTCCTGGGGGTAACGCTAGCCACCGACGGGGGCGAGTCTCTTCCCGCCGATCCGCCTGCCCGCCCGGCGGCACGGTTGACGGGGTCCGGAGCCGCGGGGACACTTACGTGGTGGGGTCTGCGTCCTTCGTCTGGCAGGGGGCTGGTGATGTCGTCCGAAGGTTCGATCACGCCCTGGATTCGGCGACTGAAGAAGGGAGATCCGGCCGCCGCCGAGGCCCTTTGGAAGCGGTGCTACCCCCAACTCGTCAGGTTCGCCCGCAAGAAGCTCGCGAGAAGGCCGCGGGGCATGGCCGACGAGGAGGACGTGGCGCTGAGCGCGCTGAAGAGCTTCTGTGGAGCGGCCCGGCGGGGCCGCTTTCCCGATTTGGCGGATCGCCACGGCCTTTGGCCATTACTACTACGGATCACCGAGCGCAAGGCCGCGAATCTGGCCCGCCGCGAGACACGACAGCGGCGTGGCGGGGGCCGAGTGCGGGGCGAGTCGGTCTTGGACAGGACGGGATCCGCCTCCGACGCCCCGGGGCTCGCGGGAGTCGCCGGCGATGTCCCCACCCCCCAGTTCGCCGCGATCATGGCCGAGGAATGCCAGCGACTGCTCGGTTTGCTTCAGGACGCGGAGCGTCCCCACCTACAAGCCATTGCAGTGGCCAAAATGGAAGGCTACACCAACCAAGAGATCGCCCGGCAACTGGACTGCTCAAAGCGCACAATTGAGCGCGGACTCGAGTTGATTCGTAAGAAGTGGAAGGAGGAACAACCGTCATGAACGACGATTCTTCTGACTCGAAAGACGCGTCGCTTCCACTGCCAGTTCTCGAACGCATCGACGGCGTTTGCCTGGATTTCGAAGCGGCCTGGAAGGCGGGCGGGACGCCGCGGATCGAAGAGTATCTTGGCCATGCGGAGGGTGCGGAGCGATCGCAATTGTTCCAAGAGCTCTTGCTGTTGGACTTGGACTACCGCAGCCATCCGACTCCAGAGGAGTACCAGGCACGGTTCCCGCACGACCGCGAGCTGGTCGGCGAGGTGTTCCAGCAATTCTCGACGGGTGCCGGTCTGGACGAGACCACGGCACAAGGGGCGGTTTCCACGATTGCTCGACAAAGGCCCCCGGGCAAGTTCGG
>CAZUAM010000225.1:0-5707 GCA_964618095.1 uncultured Planctomycetaceae bacterium
AAACTCGGCCAACTGGGGGCTCACTGCGCTCGACCCCAGCCACCCCTCGCTCAAACTTGGAAGTACTGACTTTGGAAGGGGCTGGGCGTCGACCGGTAAGGGAAGGTGTTTGCGGTCCTCCCTTGGGAGCCGTAAAGGAGCAAGCTCCCCGTATGGGGGACAGTCCCATTTTCGCTGCGCGAAAATCGGGAGAGTCCCCAAGTTATTTCTTTCCAGGCCCTTGGTGTCCTTTTGTCGTTGAAGGCTTGGGTAGGTGAGCCATTCTGCAAGAGCCCGGAGGTGATCGGTCAATCCTGTGGCCATCGCCGGTGCCCTCCCTGGCACAACGCCTGCCGTACTATGTGATCAACACCAACTCCCCGCCGGCCGGCCGGTAGCGCGGGCGAACAAGGCGAAGCCCGGCGACGGTTTGTTCCGCTTGACGGAGAGCGGTTTTCGGGTAAACTTAAACAGTGTAATTTGCTGCCTTGGGGGTTCGGTTGTCAAGAAGGGTGTCAGTGGCGTTTTGCCTCACCCCGTGGGGAAGTCAATAGAGCGTAGAGAAACAAGCACTTGGGGGCGTAGCTCAATTGGTTAGAGTATCGGACTGTCGATCCGGTGGTTGGGGGTTCGAGTCCCCTCGCCCTCGCTGAGCTAACTCAAGGCCCGGCAAT
This sequence comes from uncultured Planctomycetaceae bacterium, assembly GCA_964618095.1. Classification (GTDB taxonomy): domain Bacteria; phylum Planctomycetota; class Planctomycetia; order Pirellulales; family Thermoguttaceae; genus CAZUAM01. Next base: position 654 of record CAZUAM010000225.1, read on the forward strand.
CACTTGCGACTGCCGGGCCGTCGTGTTTTCCGGCCCCGGATCGGGGCCACACTCAATCTGCATTCAATTCGGGCTCCTCAGCACGTCGGGCACCGCCAGTCCCTCGACCGACTGATTCAGCTTCTCGGCCATGTTGACGTACCTTGGCGTGGTGCTGTAACTGCGATGTCGCATGAGGCGTTGCAGGGCGTCGCCTGAGAGGTTCTCGTGGTTGACCGTGGCCGAAGGGCCCGGCGGAAGTCGTGGAAGCCATACACGTGGCACCGGGGCGTGTGCTCGTGCTTCTCGTGGCACGGCAGGTCGATCCCGGCCGCCACCTGGATCTTCTCGAACTGGCACCAGAGGGTGCTGCGGTGGCGGCCGTACGGCGTGGGGACTCCCAACGCGACGTTGCCAATCGTTTCGGCGTTGCGCCGTGCACGGTCCAACGCTGGGTGGAGCGGGCCAAAGGGCGACGGTTCCATTCCACCCGACGAGCAGGGGATCATGCGGGACATCGGCCGCTGGTTAAAGGTCAACGCCGAAGCCATCTACGGAACGCGACCGTGGAGAGTTTACGCCGAGGGCCCAACGAAAACCCGGGGCATCAAACGAAAGAAAAGCGGCGAGGAAAGCGAGCAGTGGGACTGGCGCAAGCCGTTCACGGCAGCGGACATTCGTTTCACCAGCAAGGGAGACACGCTCTATGCAATCGCCCTGGCCTGGCCGGAAGACGGCAAGCTGAAAGTCTGCTCGCTGGCCGCCAGCAACGGGGACGTCAAACAGGTGAGCCTGCTCGGATACAATGGCAGGCTTCAGTGGGAACAGACCACCGATGGCGTGGTGGTCGTCCTTCCGGCAGAGCCCCCCTGCGCGGATCCGCTCGCGCTGAAGATCACCAGGGAGTACTGAATCCATGCGTTCCAGAGCAACGCGGTTGCCACGCCTCGCAAAGCTTGTTGGCCTGACCCATGCCTTGGCCCGGGCGTTGCGCGATTTGCGCGATAGTACGCAGCCCGAAATTGTCGCGACCAGGCAGAAGCTCGCCAAGGTGCTGAGCGGTTTACCGCCGGACGCGTCTTCGCAATCTCGCTTGCCCCCCGCTGGCTGGGGGACAGCAGGCCTAAGCCCGCGCCCCGAAAATGCCATGCGTCTTCCGGCAATTGACCGAATCGCACGATTTCGGCCAAAATGCCGGTGAGGGTGCTCCGCAAACCCAACCCATTTCCCGGACAGTTCAGCGCCGGTCGTGTGTCGTGACAGGTCAGTACGGCGAGAATCCAAGTGTCTTTCCAAGATAAAATCCATAAATGAGATGTCAGGATTCGTATCCGCCAGCCGTTCTACTCTCAGAATGACACTTTCAGATCAGGACGTCCTGCGAACGTTGATGAGAGCGCGCGACCGCATTGCGGCGGCTGCGTGGGTGGTGGTACGCGATGCGCAGGCGGCAGAGGACATCTTTCAAAACGTTGCGCTCAAGGCGATCACGAAAGAGGTCAGCTTCGAGGCTGAGGGGGCCGTACTATCGTGGGCCTTTATCACGGCTCGCAGGGAGGGGATCGACTGGCTGCGGCGGCATCGAAACGAATCGGCTGGCTTCGATGGGGAAATCCTGGAACTGACGGAGCGGGGCTGGTTATCCGAGACTGCTCACCGTGGCAACTCGCGGATGCAAGCCTTGCGGGACTGCCTGGAAGCGATGCCGAAGAAGTCGAGGCTGCTGCTGCGGCTACGGTATTTCGAAGAATACACCTGCGGAGAGGTCGCGGAGAAACTCGGAACGGGACTCAATGCGGTCTACAAGCGGTTGTCCCGCCTCCATCACGGTTTGAAGAAATGCATTGAACTGAGGCTGAATGAGCCTGAGGCAACAGAATCATGAAAGACGCAGAATTACGCCAACAACTTCTGTTACGGCATCTGGACGGGGAACTTGGTCCGGAAGAGGAATCCCGGGTCGCCGATTTGCTGCGCAGCGATCCCAAGGCGAGGGCGTTCCTTCGAGAGGTGGCGGAGCAGGCCGTGGTGGTGGCGGATATGGAACGCACGGAGCAACGCCGGCGAGAAGAATCGGAAACGCGGCACGATGGGGCGGGCGATCGGCGCGATCCCGCCGGCAGAACCCAGAGCCCACGTTCCCGTCTCGCCAGATGGCCGTGGGCGGTAGCATCTGCTGCTATCATCGCGCTGGTCGCAAGCGTTTTCTTCTTGCACACCAGCGCCGAACCTGAGATTGCACGGATCACGGAATTTGGCGGATCCGTGCAATGGACTGGTGACGGCGGGCGAGTGGTTTGCGATCTTGAAGTCGGCAGCTCGTTGCGCGGCGGCACGCTGGAGTCGCTCTCTGCTGATTCGTGGGCCGAACTGGAGTTTCGCGATGGTTCGAGGGTGACTATTTCCGGGCCATCGGCGTTGACGATTTCCCAGCGCCGGCAGAAGGAACTCCATTTGCGAGAGGGAAGTCTATCTGCCAGCGTCGCACCGCAGCCGGATGGTCAGCCAATGCTGATCCATACGCCGACCGCAAAGGTGGAAGTGCTGGGCACACAGCTCAATGTTGACGCCCAGCGGACCTCGACAACGCTTCGTGTGAACGAGGGTCGGGTTCGCGTGACGCGGCTGGCTGATGGAAGCGTGGCGGAAGTCACAGCGGACCATCAGGTTGTCGTGTCGGCGAGTCGGCTGACCGATTTCAAAGTAAGACGTCGGCCCGAGTCCGTTCGCTCGTGGCAAAGCAGCCTGCCCTCAGGCGCAATATACGGAGAATGGATACCCGAGGGGGGGGGAACCCATGGCTACTTGCGAACCGCCCCCATACTCCTGAATTTCCAGAAAGAACCGATCACGCTTCACCTTGCGGCGCTCTCGGTTTCTCGCGGCCCGGCCGCTGCCGTGGTGCTAACTTCCGGCGGGAGGTTTCGTATTCGCGGTCAGATTGAGACCTCGGGAAATATCTATTTCGGTCTGACGATGAAACACGCCAAAGGAGGCTTCGCAGGGAAGTACGTTGCCGCGCGCCAGTTCGATCTTCCTCAGAAAGCCGACGAACGGCTGGAAATCGAACTGCATCTTGAACAGTTCAGGCCGCAGGAAGAAGAGTTCGCTGATTCGCCAATTGGCCTGGAGCTTGTCGATTGGTGGTGCTTCACGTACAACGTGGACGCAGGACTGAGCATCGCTAGCGTCGAACTGTTGCCACCGGCACCATTGGAAATTGCGCAGCAACCGACAACGGAGCCGGCGCAGCTACCCATCATGGATATTTGGACGGCTGCGTCGCAAGGCAACTTGGAAGCCGTCAAACGCCATCTCGCCGCCGGAGTAGAAACTGACGCGACCTTCATTGCACCCGGGATCCCCACATCTGGAGCCACGCCTCTGCATCTCGCTGTCCTGTGCGATCAGGGTGAGATCGCCCAATTCCTGATAGAAAAGCGGGCAAATCTCAACGCCAAGGCCAAGGACGAACACGGCGGAACGCCGCTGCACTGGGCGGCGGCTTTGGGCCGCATCGAGATGGCCAAGCGTTTAATTGAAGCCGGGGCGGATGTCAATGCCAAGGACAACAGCGGGTTCACGCCCTTGGATGCGACCAACTATGATCGCGAGTCCGAAAAGAAGGCCAAGCTCGAGATTGCCGAACTTCTCCGAGAGAAGGGTGGAAAGACTGCCATGGAGCACCAGGAAGAGCCAGCTTCACAATGACCGCCGGCGATCGCCCGCGATGGCCTGATCATTCGTACCGAATCCAATCTTTTGCGCATCAAGTCACAGGAGAAGTCATGAGTCACTCCAAGACACGAACGGTTGCGACCGTTGATCGACGGGATTTCCTTAAGACGGGCGTGGCGGCGGCCGTCGGGACTGCCGCAGCAGGCTGCAGTGTCGTTGCGGCCGGTGAGTCATCGCCCGATCCAAAGCAGATCGCCACGCGACCGTTCGGCAAGACGGGCCGCAAGCTGCCGATCCTGGGTTACGGAGGCGCCGCACTGCCCAGGCTATTTGGCAGTCCGCTTTCGACCGAAGATCGCGTCAAACTGGTCCGCTACGCCTACCATCGGGGTGTGCGCTACTTCGATACGGCGGGCAACTACATGGAAAGCCAGTCCATCCTCGGCATGGCACTCAAGGACGTCCGCAAAGACGTCTATCTGGTCAGCAAGGTCGAGACGACCGATCCGACCGAGGTCCGCGGTGCCCTGGAGAAATCGCTGGGCGAACTCCAGACGGACTATCTCGACGCCATCCTGATCCACGGCACGCCGGGACTGGAGCAAATGACCGTGGAACAGGGGATGAAGATCCACGGCGAGCTGGTCAAACTCCGCGACGAAAGAATCACCCGGTTCATCGGGTTCTCGGCACACTCCTATTTCGACAAGGCGTTGGCCCTGATCTCTTCCGGCGGGTTCGACCAGTGCATGTTGTCGTACGGCTATCTTCCCAGAGGATACAACCAGATCTTCTCGGCCAGAATGCTCGAGCTGCGCAATACGTGCGTGGCAAACGCGCATAAACGTGGCATGGGCATTGTCGCCATGAAAGTCATCGGCGGCGGCGTTCTGGGCGCCTGGTCCCAATACGTCGTGCCGGGATTCGACAAGAAACGCCTCAAGCAACTGCCCGCCGCCGCAATCCGCTACGTGCTCCGCGACGAGCGGATCCATATTCTGAACATCGGCATGCGCCTGAAGGAGGAGATCGATGCGAACATCAAGACTTTCTCGGGGGACGTGACGTACACACTGGACGATCGGGCGCTGCTTACGGAGTTCATGGCCAAAGCGTACGAAAGCGACGCGATCAAGGGGATGAAAACTGACTGACTCGACTGGGTGAAAGAAGCGCATACTAAGTTCAATGGTCAGATTTCAGAAGGGAGAGTTTCGATGACACGCATTAGCACACTTGTATTGGTAACCGCATTGCTCGCAGGTTCTGGTTTGCCAGGGCTGCAATCGGCGGCTTCAGAACAAACGGTCGATATTTGGGCGGCCGCCGCGAAAGGCAACCTGGAAGCCGTCAAGCAGCAACTGGCGGCAGGTAAGGACGTAAACGCCAAGTCGCCG
>CAZUAM010000225.1:5717-10087 GCA_964618095.1 uncultured Planctomycetaceae bacterium
GTGACACCGTTGATGGCGGCGGCGATTACGGGGCAAAGCGATGCTGCACGACTGCTGCTGGCCAAAGGGGCCAAGCCGAATATCAGGAACAAGGAAGGCTCGACGGCGCTGCATATGGCGGCGTTTTTCGGGCATATCGAGATCGTCAAAGCCGTGGTGGCCAAAGGGGCGGATGTGAATGTCCGAAATGAGAGGTCTGAGACTCCGCTGGACACGGTAAAAGATACATGGAGCAAGGAGCTGGAGGGGGTATATCAGGCGATCGGGGGATATCTGAAGCTGGAACTGGATCTCCAGAAGATCAAGTCGGCCCGTCCGGAGATTGCCGCTCTGTTGGCTAAAAAGGGTGGCAAGAGTGGTAAGGCAGAGGTAAAAAGTACTGGTTTCAGGGGGTCTTATTACGTCAACGGCGAAATCCACGTCAACACGTACGGTACGCCCGAGGGCAAGCCCCTGACAACCGGCCACTCGGACTTCAAGCCGTCCTGGTCGAAAACCGGCGACATGCTCGTCTTCTTTCGCCGACTGAAGAATGACCCTGTCACGGTCAATTGGAAAACCGCGATCTGTATCATCAACGTTGACGGCACGGGCTTCCACCAGTTGACCGACGGCACACACACGGATTTCAACCAAACCTGGACGCGTGACGGAACCAACACGCCCATCTGGAACCGGAAGAACCCGGAGAGGGGCAGTTTTTACGTGATGAAGAGCAAGGTGGGCAATAGCCCCGGCCAGGAGGTCGCGCTGACCGATAAGAGATACCACACCTGGGCATACACGTGCCTCGAGGACGGCAGGATTCTCGTACAGTCCGCCCACCCGAAGCAGGGCTGGGGCTACTTCCTCATGACGCCCAACCCCGGCGGGGAATCCCGCTACGAACGTATCGACTGCGAGCTGGCGACGAAGGGGCTCCTGGATCGTGTCAGTATCTCACCAAGCGAAACGAAGGTCTGCTTCGAGTACCAGAAAGGATTCCTGTACAAAGACGCCGGACGCACGCTCTACATCGCCGATTTCGACGCGAAGAAGCGAACCATTACCGGCGCCAAGCCGTTTGCCAACGAGGAGGGGGCGAATCGCTGGTTCGCCTACCCGCGATGGACGAAGGACGAAACAGCGATCGTGTACCATGCTAGTCCTTCACTCTACCTGTACACATTGAAGGACGGGGCTACCGTGAAAGTGTCGACGAACGACGGCGCCGACTACCGCTATCCTCACACAGAAGCAACACCGAAGTAGGTGCCCCACCAAGACGCACACGAGTGCGGCAGATCTGAGCCCTTGACAATGCACAAGACGCCGCCAAGGGAGATTCACATGATCAAATACGTACTGCCGTTGATTTTGACCATTGCCGCTGCATCCACGTCCGCCGGCGATTGGCCTCAGTTTCATGGCCCTAATCGCGACAACAAGTCGACCGACAAGGGGTTGCTGAAAACGTGGCCCGAAGGGGGCCCTTCACGCATTTGGGAAGCGGCCGGAATTGGCGAGGGGTACTCCACCGTTGCGATCGTCGGCGAGAGGATCTACACGACCGGAGCTGTCGACGAGGATTGCGTCATCACCGCACTCGACATGGAGGGAAAGAAGATCTGGACCCGAAAGAACGGCAAGGCGTGGGAAGGGAGCTATCCCGGAACTCGCTCTATCCCGACGATCACCGACGGGCTGCTCTACCACCTGAGCGGAATCGGCAATCTCATATGTCTCAAGACGGATAGCGGTGAAGCGGTATGGTCCACGAATATGTTGAGGAAATTCGGCGGCCGCAATACCACATGGGGGCTGGCGGAATCACCGCTCGTTATTGGCGATAAGCTGATCTGCACACCAGGCGGCGAAGAAGTCAGTATGGTGGCACTTGACAGGAAGATGGGGAAGGTTGTCTGGAAATGCACAGGGGCAGGAGACAAACCGGGCTATGCATCGCCGATCCTAGTCGAACACCGGGGACTGAAACAGATCGTCACGGTGATGTCGCAATCGGTCGTCGGAGTTCGCGCCTCCGATGGCAAACTGCTGTGGCGGTATCCACACAAGGTCTACGCTGACGAGAATATCACCACGCCACTTTTTCACGATGGCTTTCTGATTGTCTCCGGCTGTGTCAGGAAGGGAACGACTTCGCTCGAGCTCCAGGTTTCCGGTGACGAATGCTCCGTAGAAACACGTTGGCACAACAAGACGCTCGACAACAAACAGGGAGGCATCGTTCTGCTAGACGGCAGACTGTACGGATACGCGGAGTTTCAGAAGTCGGAACCTTGGGTTTGCATTGATTTCGAGTCGGGCGAGACGATCTTCCAGTCTGCTCCCGTGAAGTCCTCCTACAAGTACAAGAACGGATGTCTTACGTATGCTGACGGGATGCTCTACCTCTTTTCGGACAATGGTAATATGTCTCTGGCGAAACCGACGGACACGGATTTTGAGGTTGCCGGCAGACTGAAAATCAAGGATCCGGGAACGCGTCCTACATGGGCGCATCCCGTTGTGTTTGGCGGGAGGTTGTACATCCGGTATGGTGACAAACTGGGTGTCTATAACGTTGCCGAAGGTACCGACTAGAAGAAGGATCTAGCGGATCTATAGCCAACATATCTGACAAACCACACCAATCGACGGCATGACCCATCAGCCGAATACCTGACAGCCTGCAAGCTGTATCTGTTTGTATCGTCTTGCACTTTCGATCAAGATGGATCCTGCCGGCAAACGCCAAACGGAGGGAGTATCATGAGTAAGACAGCGAAGACGGACCGCCTGGAAGACACCGGCGGCGGACCGGACGGCATCTCGCGGAGGGCTTTTCTAAGAGCCTCGGCGGTGGGAACGGGTGCTGCGGCGGCAGCGGCTGGAATGTCCAAGGTGGCGGAGGCGAGCGCCGAGGAGCCGAGCGTCGACGGGCCGAGGCCCGCTCGGATTGACGAACTGAAATCCGACAACCCCCACGGCGGCCAGTTGGTGGCGCATGCCCTGCGGCGGGAAGGGGTCTCGCGTCTGTTTACCCTCTGCGGAGGACACATCCTTCCCATCCTTGACGGATGCCTCGACGAGGGCATCCAAGTCTTGGATGGACGGCACGAGGAAGCCGTCGCGCACATGGCCGAGGCCTGGTCGAGGATCACCGGTGAAGTAGGGGTCATTTCCGTCACCGCGGGCCCCGGGCTCACCAACGCCGTCACCGGCGTTGCCAACGCCTATGAGAACGGTGTGCCGATGTTGATTCTGGGCGGACGCAGCAGCCTGGAGGACAACGAAATCGGGTCGCTCCAGGACATCGACCAGATGGACCTCTACGAGTCCATTACCAAGTGGTCGCGCGTCTGCTACGAAACCGAGCGCATCGCCGAGTACGTGGCCATGGCGTTTCGCCACGCCCTGAGCGGGCGGCCGGCGCCGGTCTATCTGGAGGTGCCCCAGGATATCCTCATGGGCCGCGTGAAGAAATCCGAAGCACGATTTCCCGAGAACTATCGCGCCACGGACCGTCCCCGGGGAAGCCGGGACTGCATCGCTGAGGCCGCAAAGATACTCTCCGAAGCCAAGCGCCCGGTCATTATGGCCGGGGCCGGCTGCCGATGGTCCGATGCGCAGGTGGCGCTGAAGGGCTTCGCCGAACACACCGGCATCCCGGTTGTCACCCATTCGGGAGGCCGGGGGACCTTGCCCGACTCTCATCCGCTTTCGCTGTTTCCAGCGTCTTCTGCCGCGTTGCGGGCCGACGCCGTGCTCTTGTTGGGCGTGCGGGTCGACTTCATGACGGGCTACGGCCGAATGTTCCCGAAGCCGACGAAGGTTATCCAAGTGGACATCGAACCCTCCCGCTTGGGTTTCAACCGGGGGCCCGACTGCGCGGTTGCCGGTGACATCGCCCACGTGCTCGAAGACCTCCAGGACGCCCTGCCGAATACTGCCAACCGTCCATGGGCCAACCAGGCCAAGAAGACGGTCCAGCAGGGCGTGAAATGGGGCCGTGCCAAGATCAATTTCGACGCTGTCCCGTGCCATCCGCTCCGGGTCGCCGAAGAGCTTCGTGATTTCGGAGGCAAGGACGCCTGCTACGTTATCGACGGCGGATTCACTAGCGTCTGGTCCATGGGCGTGCTGCCCGCCGAACGTCCCGGCGACGTGATGGGCGTGGTCAGCGGTCCGATGGGATGTTTGGGCGTTGGGCTGCCCTTTGCCATCGCCGCGAAGTCGGCCAACCCGGATCGAAACGTCTTCCTGATATGCGGCGACGGCTCTTTTGGGCTCAGCGCCGTCGAGATGGACACGGCCCTGCGTCACAATCTCCCGGTGGTGGCGGTCATCGTCAATGACGGCGCCTGGGGCATGATCAAGGCCGCCCAGAT
>CAZUAM010000226.1:0-10069 GCA_964618095.1 uncultured Planctomycetaceae bacterium
ACGCAACGCGTCGCGGGAAATTCTCGCAGGAGTCATTCGATGGCGTCCTTTTCCCCGGTCCTCCATACCGCGACGCGTTGCGTCTCGGCTATCGCGAGTTACTCGTCAGATTAGATGCTACAGACCCCCAGTCATTTGGACGTTTCCAGGGTTTGGGCGGTTCCGAATATCGTCACTCCTCGTCGATTTACGTGGGGACAAGCCCCGCGGCTCCCTGTTTCGTCATTCGTGCTTCAGCATTCAGCATTCAGCATTCTACACCATCCCCCCCACTTTTCGCAGGATCCATTCCGTGGTCACCAGCACGAGGAACAACAGCAACAGCGGCCACTTGTTCCAGAGGGGTTTGGGGGGCAGTGATTCGATGGGGACCTGGCGGCCGGGGGGCAGATCCTTCAACAGGCGCCGGGCGGTCTCGAAGGTGTAGAAGTGGCCGCCGGTCCGTTGCGGATCTGCGGCCGCCTCCAAAGCGGCCCTGTCCATCTGCACCCGTTCGAACTCTCCGGGGGGGGCGGCCACACTGAAATCGACCGCAGGGGCCCTGCCCCCCATCGCCGGGATGGCCACCCAGGCATGATATTCCCCCACTGGCAGTGCATCCAGCACCCCCTCAAAGTCGCCACGGCCGACACCGCTGCGGAGGAGTTGGATCTGCCGGGTCTTGTGTCCCCGGTGTTCCAGGCGGACGGTCACGCCGTCGTCTTCGGCCGGTGCCAGCCGCTCGTCGGCAAATCGCACCCGAAGCCGCACCGGCTCCCCCAGGATGTACTCGCGGCGATCGGCCGAGAGCGTGGCCGAGCGGCCCTCGCCGGAGAGCTTCGAGCGGCTGAGGTAGCGGATGGTCTGGATCCAATACCGGGCGAAGAAGAGGTCGCCGACACGTTTGCGCCAGCGATGGGTCTCGTCGGTCGCATGGAACAGCACCTTGCCCGCTCCCACGTACTGCATGCAGATCACCGGCAACGGCCGGCCGTCGTGGCCGCGGCGCGTGGGGTGCTCGGCCAGGGTGTGGGCGGCCGGTTTCAGGTCCGGTACCTCCAACAGCCAGTAAAGCGGCGGCAGGTTCCGCCAGATCGTCCGTGTCTGGGCCGGTGTATCGCCCAGGTGCATCGGCGGGCTGGACAGCCCCAGTTCCGTGGGCTGCACGACGAACCCCTCGGTGACGGCCTGGCCGACCTCGGGGTACCGGATGCTGCCAAGCTCGATGGGCATCAGGCGAGCCAGCGGCGTATCGCGATAGGCCCCGGGCATGTACTTTGCTCCGGCAATCAATACCATCGCGCCCCCCTTGCCCGGCTGGTCCACGAAGTCGGCCAGGTTCTGCATCGTCGAGGCGCTCAGCAGTGCCGGGTTGACGTCGCCGAGGATGATCACGTCGTAGGAGAACAGGTCGTCGCGCTGTACGGGAAAGACCGGAAGCGCCGAAGGATCTTGGCGAGTATACTCCAGGTCGGCGTTCTGGAGCACCCACTTCAGCTCGATGGTCTCCTCCCGCTGAAGCGCTCTCTGTAGGTAGCGGAACTCGAAGTTGGGGTACGCCTGGGCCAGCAACACGCGGATCTCTTCTTTATGCACCCGCACCGCCCGCTCCTGGCGATTGTTGGCGGTTTGCAGTTCACCCTCCTGCGCTTCGACCTCGACCACGTAGCGGAACTGGCCGACCTTCGGCGGCCGGTAGGGCAAACGCAACTGCTGCGGCTCTCCGTCGGGACCCACCGTCACGTCGATCTTGGCCAGCACGTCGGGCTTGCCTTGCTCGCGGAGCACGACGGAGACGTTGCTTCCCTGGAAGCCGGTACCGGTGAGCTTCAGCTCGAAGTTTACCACGTCGTTGACGAATACCAGCGGGTCGACCAACAGATCGCCGATTTTCAGATCCTTTACCGGCTGGTCGCTCCCCAGACCCACCACGAACAGCGGCACGTTCTTGTGCCGGGCCAGCACCTCGGCCAACGACGGGCCTTCGGTATTGATCCCGTCGGTCAACAGCACGATCGCGGCCGGGGCCGTGCCGCGAAGCTCTTCGAGCACCGTGTGCACGGCGGCCCCCAACCGGCTGGACTCAACCGAGGGGTTCTCGATCGCCTTGATTTCCTTGAGGAGCTCCTCCACGCCGGCTCCGCCGCTGGGACGGACGCCGCGGGGGGAGTTCTCCAGGAAGTAAACCCGCAGCTTGTAGTCCCTTGCGATCCGGGCCAGCAGTGCCCCGTCGCGTTCCGTGAGCAGCGTCCGGGCCAGGTTCCAGCGGCTGAGCTCGTAGCTGTCCGGTTGGGCTTGCCTGAGGCGCTGGTCGAGCTTGGCACGGCGCTTGTCGTCGTAGCGGTCGACGATCGTCATACTCCCGGAATCGTCAACCAGCACGGCCACGTAGGGCAACCCCGTCCGCTTCAGCGAGAGGGCCACCTGGGCGATCATCACCAGCACGATTGCCACCAGGCAGAGGCGTATGGCTGCCAGCATGAGCCGGTACGGCCTGCGGGTCCGCCGGCCCTCGTGCAGGTAGACGACCACCACGAAGACCACGGCGAAGACCAGAAACAACAGCGTGATCCACGGCGGCCAGGCCCAGGTGTGCTCCAGGCTCCAGATCGTACCTTCCTCGTGCCCGGCCTCTACGCCGAGTAACCGTGCGACCCAAGCTGGCAGGGTACCGCTCATGTCGGGTGATGTCCGAAGAGCCAGGCCAGGAGGGTTTCCAGGAACACCAGTCCCAGGACGACGCAAAGCAGTTCCTTGGCCAACGTACCGCGGCGGCCGATCCGGCTCACCGGCTGCTCGTCGAGGTCCTCGCGGCTGGTCTCGAAGGGGACGCCGGACCAGAGCTCCTCGCGCAACTGCTCGGGGGTGAGTTTCGTCAGATCGCTTTCGACCGTATCGACGTTCACGCCGAACAGGTCGCTGCGTGAAACCGGCGGATCGAAGCGGGCCGCGTAGATCCCGCTGATCATCGTCTCCGAATAGCTCCAACTGCTGTAGTCGCCCTCCGGACGAAGGCGGATCTGCTCGCTGCGTCCCTCGGGCGTACGGAGCTTCAGCGGCACGTCGGCCGCCGGCGTGGAAACCAGCGCTCCCAGGGTCTGGCCCACCAGAAAGTTTCGCTGCTGGCGTTGTCCTTCGAGTGCAAAGGCCAGCAGCTCCTGCACGATCGGCACGTAACTGGGCAGCAGCGGCATGGGCGTCCAGGAACGGTCGGCCGAGGTGGCCACCAGCACCACCCGCCCCCGCTCGATCCGCTCTTCCACGATCGCCGGATCGCCTCCCTCGAATGCCAGGGCCACGCCGGCCTTCGACTTCTTGGGCAGGCTGAGCTTGAAGTACTTGGTGACCGGTGTCCTCAGCAGTCCGGCCCCTTCGCGACCCCGGAAAGGGCTGACGATCGGATGGCGATATCCCCGCGGGTCGAAGTAGAACGGGTCTTCGGGCTTGAGCGCTTCCTTGATCGCTTCCAGACGGGCGGGCAGCAGTCGGACTTTACCCGGTCTGCTGCTGCCCAGCTCGTCGTTGTAGCTGTCGTTCTTCACCTGGTCGCCCAGGAAGAACACCAGACCCCCGCCGTGCTTGAGGTAGGACTGAAGCAGTTGGGCTTCGCTGGAGACGAACTGGGCCACGTTGGCCAGGAAGACGCAGTCGTAGCGGTCCAGGTAGAGTTCGCGGAGGGCACTTTCCGGCTTGACTTCCACGCGGGTCAAGGAGTTCTCGGCCTGCTCGCCCTCCGGGGATAGTGCTACTCTCAGGTAGTCGGTTGCATCCCGAAAGGCCTCGCCCGAGGGACGCCCGTTGACGCACAAAACCCGCACAAACCGCTTCACCGGCAGGGCCAGGAAGCGGCGGTTATCGACGTCCAGGGCATCGTGCTGCGGCTCGGGCCGCAAGCGGACCTCTATTTGATGATCGCCGGGCGTCTGGAAGCGGTAGGAGAAGCTCACCGAATCCTCCCCACCCGGCCGCAGGCCGCCCTCCTCTTCTCCCACGTACGCTTCGCCCGCCGAACGTTCGTCCACCAGCAGCTCCACCCGTTGCCGGTTGCACCTGCTGGGGCCGAAGTTCTTTACCTTGGCTTGAATGGTGACGTTTTTGGCGAGGGTGGCAACGGGCTCGCCGGCGCGGACGTCGGTGACGGCCAGGTTGGGACTGTCGGGCTGGCCGAGGTCGATCACCACCAGCGTGGCGGCCTCGGCCAACTGCTTGCTCCGCTTTTGAAACTCCGCCGCGGCGGTACCGGTCAACTCCGGAGCCCAGCCCACTCGACCCAGGTCGGTCAGGAAATAGACCTCGTGACGGGTCAGGCGGGGGATCTCGCGTTGGGCCTTCCGGACGACTTGCAGGACGGCAGCAACGGTGGCGGGCAGGTCGGCCGTGGCGTGGGGAAGCTGGAGGTTGTCGATCTCTTCGAGTAGTCCTCCGGGCTCCAAGGCGGGCGTGCCCACCACCACCCGCGGCGGCGAAGACATCAGCACCAGCGTGAATGCGTCACCTTGCCGGCTCTCCTCGACGCTCTGCCTGGCCAGCTCCTTGGCCCGATCGAAGCGGCTCTTCTCGCCCGGCTTGTAGGCCATCGAGTACGACCCGTCGATCACCAGCACCCGGTGCGTTCGCCCGCCGGAGACGGAGGCAAACGTGGTGTCTCTGAGGAACGGCTCGGCCACGGCCAGCACCAACAGCACGATCAGCAGCGTGCGGATCGCCAGCAGCAGCCACTGCTCGAACTTCATCCGGCGGGTATGACGGTGGATCGCGGCCAGCAGATACTCCACGGCTGCCCAGGGCGTCTCGCGGTACCGCTGCCGCGTCCACAGATGAATCAGGATCGGCACCGCCGCCGCCGCCAGCCAACCCAGCATCCAGAGGTTGACCAGGCCGAAGGCAAAGATCGGCGGGCCGGGTAGTGAAGAGTGGATAGTGGATAGTGGATGGTGGATAGTCAGCGGTGGCCAGTGGTCCACTGCCATGGGACACGAAATCAGCGGCGAAGAACCAATCATGGCGCTCAGCGGATTCTCCGCTTAAGTGAGTTCGTCAGCCCGCTTACTACGCGGCCGACTTCCGTAGTTAGGTCCAGCAATCGTGACGTCTGTGGCTCGTCGAGGTATCCCAACCGCTGGCTGATGAGAACCTGTGTCTCGACCTCCTTGAGCGAACCGGTGGCAATGGAAAGGAAGTTCAAAAAATCGCGAGTGGTGGTTCGCGCTTGACCTTCCGCAATATTGCACGGTACTGATACCACAGCCCGACGCATCTGGCTTGTCAGGCCGTAAACCTCCTTCCGGGGAAACCCGTCCGTGGCGCGATACACCAGTTCCACGAGATCCATCGCCTTCTGCCAGGCGATCAGCTCACGGTAGTCCTTCAGCGGCATCGCTCAACTCCCCGCCAGATCATCAACGGCGAACATCCAGATACTGGCAACCCAACCTTCCCCCTCCCCCCTCTTCACTATCCACTATCCACAATCCACTATCCACTCCCTTTACCCCCTCGACCCCAGATAACTCGACAGCGCCACCTCCAGCGACTGATCCGTTCGCATCTGGGCGTAGTCGATCCGGTGCATGCGACAACCCCTCTTCAGCCCGTGGATGAACCGGTTGAACTCCCGAAGGTAGGCCTTTCGCAAGGCCCGGGGCTCGACCAGCACGTCGGGCAACTGCTCCAGCCCCCGAAACAGGGTGGGCTGCTGGAAGGGAAAATCCAGTTCCGCCGGGTCGAGCACGTGCAACAGGACCACCTCGTGCCGGCGGTGGCGGAAGTGCTTCAGGCCCGCCATCATCGAATCCACGTCGTCGAACAAGTCGCTCAGCACGATGATGATTCCCCGCTTCTTGAGCCGCTCGGCCAACTCGTGGAAGATCACCCCGGTGGCCGTTTTGCGCTCGGGGACCGATTCCTCCATCACGCGGACGAGTTGCTCCATGTGGGAGGGATTGCTGCTGGCCCGCACCAGGGCCCGAATCTCCCGGTCGAACGTGACCAGCCCCACGCTGTCCTGCTGCTGGAGGATCAGATAGGCCAGCGAGGCCGCGGCGCACTGGGCATATTCCAGCTTCGACATGGCCGCCGCGGAACTCCGGTAGCGCATGCTTTCACTGGTGTCCAACAGCAGGTAACAGATCAGGTTCGTCTCTTCTTCATATTGTTTCAGGTAGTACTTGTCGGTCCGGCCAAAGACCTTCCAGTCGAGGTAGCGGAGGTCGTCGCCCGGCGCATACTCCCGGTGTTCGGCAAACTCGATCGAGAAGCCGTGAAAGGGGCTGCGATGGACTCCGGAGACGTACCCTTCGACGATCAGCCGGGCACGCAACTGGAGCCCTTTAAGCCTGACCAGGATCTTGGGATCTAAATACTTCTGGGAGTTTTCCACGCTTGGCTGACTCATCTACTTCGACCGCAATCGTGGCGATCAATCGGCCGATCACGTCGTCCGGTTTGACGCCTTCGGCCTCGGCGTTGAAGTTGGTGATGATGCGGTGCCGCAGCACGGGATGCGCCACCGCGCGGACGTCGTCGCAGCCCGCGTAAAACCGCCCCTGCAACACCGCCCGGGCCTTCGCCCCCAAGGTCAGGTATTGGCTCGCCCGCGGCCCGGCTCCCCAACTGACGTACTCGCGAATGAAGTCGGGCGCACCGTCCTTGTCGGGACGGGTCAGCCGGGCCAGTTGCAGGGCGTAGCGGACCACGTGGTCGGCAGCGGGCACCCGGCGGACGATCCTCTGCAAGGCCAGGATCTGCTCGCCGGAGAGCGTCGGGGTGACCGTCGGTTCCAGGTCGGTCGTGGTCCGCCGCACGATGTCAAACTCCTCATCTTCTTCCGGATAATCGACGTAGGTATTGAACATGAAGCGGTCCAACTGGGCCTCGGGCAGCGGGTAGGTCCCTTCCTGCTCGATGGGGTTCTGCGTGGCCAGCACGAAGAACGGCTGGCTCAAGCGGTGCCGCCTGCCGCCGGCGGTGATCTGGTACTCCTGCATCGCCTCCAACAGCGCCGCCTGTGTCTTCGGCGGCGTGCGGTTGATTTCATCCGCCAGGATCACGTTGCCGAAGATCGGGCCCTTCAGGAATCTCAACTCCCGAGTCCCCGAAAGCTTGTCTTCCTGGATCACCTCGGTGCCGGTGATGTCGGAGGGCATCAGGTCGGGGGTGAACTGGATGCGGCTGAATTGCAGCGACATGGCGTCGGCCAGGGTACGGATCATCAGCGTCTTGGCCAGCCCCGGCACCCCCACCAGCAGGCAATGACCTCGGGCGAACATGGCCACCAGCAGCTCTTCGAGCACCTGCTGCTGTCCAACAATCACCCGAGACAACTGCTCGATGATCAGCCGGTACGCCTCGTTCAACTCTTGGACGGCTTGGACGTCGTCTTCTTGGAGCATGGGTAGATTACAGCGCTTTTGTTTTGAGGACGTGTGAATAGGGAAGTTTAGCCCCGGCGGCCACGCCGGGGGAAGACGCCCCGCGGTTGGAGCGGCTTAACGTTGGAGGCGAGCCGTTGTTCGGCCGGCCGCCCTGTCGGCCCAGGGCAATCAGCTCGCCGGCGGTGGCGATCAGCAGGTGTTCGTCGGCGGCCAGCAGGTTTCCGCCGCTTGCGCCGCGGGGAACCAGGTCGATCACCTTCTTCGGCCGGGCCGTCTTCTGGTCGAACACGTAGATCTTTTCGCGAGTCGGCCAGAGGACACTATCCCCAGCCAGGACGCCGCGGCCGTATCCCGGCTTCTCCGGACCGTCGGGCCAGACGTGCTTCACCCGGCCCCGGTCTTCTCCATTTAGGCCGATCCAGTACAGCTTCTGCCCGCCGGCGATCAGATGCTCCGTGGTGGTCCCCAACAGGTGGATCACGTCCCGAACCGCGTGCGGTGGCTGGGTCTGCCAGAGGATCTGGCCGGTAGCGGCGTCCAGGGCCAGGATCCGCGGACTGTCGGCGGGTGCCACCAGCACCGTCCCGTGATCGTAGAGGCAGGGATTCAGATCCCGCTGCCAGTGCGGGGCCAGTTTCTGTAGGTTCCCGTCTCGCGCCCGCGGGTAAAGGCTGACCCACCGGATGCGCCCGTCGCGGGCCGAAATCGCCGCCACAGCCCCCAGATTGGTGTTGTAGTAAAGCGTCTGGCGCTGGAGCGTGAGCAGGTTGTGCGTGTGCTGGGGGAACATTCCGCGGGCGGGCGTTTCGGCACCGCAGACGAACACCCGCCAGCGGCGGCGACCGGTCTGGGCGTCGAAACACCCCACGTGCGCCTCCGGCAGCCCGCCGCAACGCATGCCCACGTAGACACTCGCACCGTCGACGACCGGCGAACCCTCGAACGCCCAGCCCGGTTCCGGGGTGATCTTCCACATCAGCCGCCCCTCGGCCGCCAGGTCCAGGCACACCAGGTACCCGCGACGAATGGCTCCTGCGGGAAGGAGCCCGGCCTCTGCCTGCGGCCAGTTGGTCACGGGACTTCCCATCCGCGCATACAGCTTGCCGTCGAAGACGGTCATCGTAAACTGCGGCGTGCCCAGGCCGGCACTCGGCTGGAGAGACACGCCCGGCACGCCCTCGAACCGGTCGCGATAGATGGGCGAACCGGCTTTCCCCCAGGGTGGCTTGCCCGTCTGGACGTCGATGGCCTTGATTTCCAGCGAGTCGTTCACCAAAACCAGGCCCTCGGCATACGCCGGATGATAACTCAATGTAGCCTTCTTCACCTCGATACCGCGGCGGGCAGGAAATTCGTCGGGCGTAAGGACCGCACGCAGCGGCATCCTCCAAACCACGGTGCCCACGTCGATCATCTCCGAGGCGATCTTGTTGCGCTTCGTGCAGCCGGCGAAGGTGGGCCAGTCGGGGCTTGTCTTCGGTCGCGGCCAGACGGCACTTTCCGCGAGTAGCCCACCCAGTGCCTCGGCGTAGTTGACTTCCCGGCCGCCCAGCCGGCCTTGCGCGTCGGGATGCAGCCGGGCAAACTGCGTCAGCTCATCGCGGGCCCGCTCCGGGGAACCTTCTAGAATCGAAACAAACACCAGCCGGGCGCGAACCGCCGCCAGGTCGAGGTCGGTATCGGGGAACCCGGGCCAGGTCCGCGGCGCGTCTGCCGGCGGCCGTGCGGGAACGATCCGCTCCCAGCACCAGCGTGCCGCCGTGTAGTCGGCTTCCTCCAGCGCCATTTCTCCCAGCGCCAGAAGCGCGTCGTCGCCCCAACTGCTGGCAAACGCCTGCTCGACCACGTTGGCCAATAGCCGGCGATCCCGCTTCTGAATCCCTTCTTCGTACCATTGCCGCGCCACCGGATCGACCCGGCTGCGGTACAGTTTCAGCGCCTCGGCCGGCAGGTTGGCCAGTTGCAGATGGCAGTAGTCGCGGAGGCTGACGTAACGCCGCTCGGTCACGCCCACCAGCTTCTCCTGGGAGTTCTCCAGGACCCTGCGGAGCGTCTCGACGGCTTCGTCCCACTGGCGGGCGTCCAGATGCGCCTTGACCCGTTCCAGATCGCCCATCACGGTGCTGTCGGCCCGGTTGAGCTGGACCGTATCGGCCAGCTCGAACTTCAGGAAATCCGGCGCCGGGGCCCACAGTTGCCCGGCGGCGTCACGGCGACCCCCGCCGAGCAGTAGCACGGCGGCAAGCACCGCCCTCAGCCACGCAATTCGCCCCGCGCAATCCATCGGTGCCATTGCTCCCCAGAAATCTCTCTCTGCCTTTGGGGGAAGTTTAGGGTGAAGGCAAGAGAACAAAACCCCTGTTCCGGCCTCCCCGGCAACGCCGAGATGCCCCCCAATGGTACTCGCCCCGGCAGACCGGGAGTATTCCTACACCCGAGTATAAGGGAGGACGCGATTTGGGAAAAGCCGGGGGCTGAGGACTTTTTCGCTCCGCCGGAGAGGCCTCGCGTGCTCTTCCGGGAAACGTAGGGTGAGCGTCGCCTACCTCAAACGGTTGTGCGTCCTGGAACTTCAATGCCAAACGAACAGCCCTGCAATAGCCGGCGGCAAACTGCCGCCGGTCGTTCCGGCGTCCGTTGGACGCCGGCTGCTTGTCAAATCAGATTGGAAGCCCCCCCCTACCCCCAATACCGTTCAACTGAGGCGAAAATCAAGG
>CAZUAM010000227.1:0-10060 GCA_964618095.1 uncultured Planctomycetaceae bacterium
CAAACCCGTCAAACGAAACTTGACAAGGCACTCGTCTGGACGTCATTTCAGGGACAGCCCTGATTCTGGCGGCAGCCGGGCTGCCGTTGGAACTGCGTATTCTACCAGCCGCGTTCGGTCTGTCAAACCCGGCCCGCTCGACTTCTCCATCCGGCCGTCCCCCCAGGTCGTCGCGGGAACGATCGCCCGCGGCAGCCGCCTGGGCAGCGAGGGCCTTCGCCGCAACCGCAGTGCTTGCCATAGTTTTCGACACGTGGCGGCCGTCCCGGGTTCATCCGATTCGATGCCCTTGGAGCAGCGATCCCCATGATCGATGAGTCCTGGACAGCTCGGAGTTCACTGTCCGGGATGTAGCGGCATAGGGCGGTCCTTGGCCCCCCGACACAACCCCTACATTCGGAAGAATTTACACAAACCGGTCATGTTCAAGCCAGGCCCGACCGAAACAGGAGAAAGTACGCCGATTTGTCAGTCTTGTGCCTGATCCGTTACGAAATTCAAGGAGTGCATCGTCCCATGGAACTCGCGATTATCCGCAGTCTTAGTGCCTGGTTTCTGATCCTGGGTGTCTGGTTGAGCGTGGTGGCAGAAGCGGCGTCGCCCTCGGCCGAGCAGGCCTTGAAGTTGCTTCCCATGCAACGGGAGGTCGATTTTGCCCGGCCGACTGCCCAACAGGCAGCCAAGTGCACCATCCAGGCCCGCAAGATCAACGGCCGCGGCGGCTGGATCGTGGAGGATGCCGACGGCCAGATGTTGCGGAAGTTCGTGGACTCCAACGGCGATAACGTGGTGGATCAATGGAGCTACTATAAGGACGGACTGGAGGTCTACCGGGACATCGACGCGAACTTCAACGGCAAGGCCGATCAGTACCGTTGGTTCCACACGGCCGGCAGCCGCTGGGGATTGGACAAGGACGAAAACGGAAAGATCGACGCCTGGAAGATGATCTCGGCCGAGGAGGTCACCGCCGAGGTGGTCGCGGCCCTGGCCGGCCGGGACGCCGGGCGATTCGCCCGACTGGCGCTGGCCCCCGAGGAGCTCAAGTCGCTGGGACTCGGCAAGGAGAGGACCAAGGAGGTAGCGGAAAAGATCGCCCGGCTGGCCACGGGGTTCAAGGTCCTGGCTGCCCGGCAGAAAACCGTGACGCCCAATACCAAGTGGGTCCAGTTCAGCGGGACCACGCCCGGCATCGTTCCCGCCGGCACGGAGGGCTCGAGTAAGGATTTGCGGGTTTACGAGAACGTGGTGGCCATCGTGCAGAGCGGCGAGACACACGGCCAGGTGCAGATCGGCACGCTGGTACAGGTGGGCGAGGTGTGGCGGGTGATCGACCTGCCGGAGACGGCCCCCGACGGGCAGGCGGAGTTGGCCGCCTCGGGCTTCTTCTTCCAGGCTTCGATGGTCCGTCGCAACCCCTCGACGGAAGTGGGTACGGATGAGGAGAGCCAGGAGCTTTTGGCACAGTTGGAGAAGCTCGACCAAGCGGCCGAACAGGCCACCACGCCCGAGAAGCAAGCCGAGTTGAACGCCCGCCGCGCGGAACTGCTGAAGAAGATTGCCCAAGCCGCCGGCAGTCCGCAAGATCGGGCCATGTGGCTTAGGCAGTTGGCGGACATGGTCAGTGCGGCGGTCCAATCGGGCACGTTTCCCGACGGGGTGAAGCGGCTGGAGACGTTACTGCAAGAGTTGGAAGGCAACGACGCCGACAAGGACCTGGCCGCCTACGTCAAGTTCCGTGAGTTGACGGCGGCTTATGGTCTGAGCCTGCAAGCGCCGAAGGCCGACTTCGCCAAGATTCAGACCCAGTGGCTGAAGGATCTCCAGCAGTACGTGGCCGACTACCCGACCAGTCCCGACGCCGCCGAGGCGATGCTCCAGATGGCCATCGCCCAGGAGTTTGCCGGCCAGGAAGACAAGGCAAAGCAGTGGTACGGCCAGGTTGTGAAACGTTTCCCCAATTCCTCCGCCGCCAAGAAGGCGGCCGGTGCCCGAATCCGGCTGGACTCGGTCGGCAAGAGCATTGCGCTTCGGGGCAAGAGCCCCGGTGGGGCGGCGGTCGACCTGGCGAAGTATCGCGGCCGGGTGGTTCTGATCCAATACTGGGCGACCTGGTGCGAACCCTGCAAGCGCGATATGCCGGTCTTGCAGCAACTCGTGTCGAAGTACGGCCGCTCGTTCACCGTGATTGGCGTCAGTCTCGATCGCAGCCGCAAGGACCTGGGCGCCTATCTGACCGAGAACCCCCTCCCGTGGCCACAGATCTTCGAGGAAGGCGG
The DNA here is from genome assembly GCA_964618095.1 of uncultured Planctomycetaceae bacterium. GTDB lineage: Bacteria > Planctomycetota > Planctomycetia > Pirellulales > Thermoguttaceae > CAZUAM01. The sequence goes on from CAZUAM010000227.1 coordinate 2,280, forward strand.
GCTGGACAGCGACCCGGCCAACCAGTTGGGGATCCTCAGCCTGCCGACCATGATCCTCGTCGACAAGCAGGGCAAGGTGGTCAACCGCAGCATCCAGACGAGCGAGCTGGAAAGCGAGCTGAAGAAGCTGATCCGCTGAGGCCGGCTGCTGCCGTGCTACCCCACCGGGGCTCCGGTCGTCTGCCAGGGCGGGTCCCGGATCTTGGATTTCAGACAAGATCCAAGATCCATTATTGTCCCTCCGGATTGCGGGACTCTCGGACTGCCGGGTTTGTAGAATCTGCAAAAACGGGGCCGGCAGCCGTGAATCTCTGAGCGGCCGCCAACGTTGGCCGGAAACCCTGCGAAAGTCGTAACTTGCCTGTCTACAGAGAGTTAGCGCTTCGCCTGCACGGTTCGTCTCTCCCACTGTCCACGCTTTGGCACGCAACTGGCTGTGCGCAGTGCATTGTCGTGAGGGGGCAGTGCCGCACATAACCCGGAGGCCACTACCAATGATCAGTGAAGCACCCGCAATCTGTTGGCTGTTCGGTGCCGTCGAAGTAGTCGGTCTGATCAGTGCCTGGGTCGCTCGACTGAGCGCCGGGTCTCGGTGTCAGACTTCTTGTCAGTGCCTGTTCTTAGGGTGCATGGCGCTGGTCGGGGGGGTCGCGGTCGTCTCGCCGGGCCTCGGGCCGAGCTGCTGGCTGGTCTCGAGCATCACCCTGTCGCTGATGATCTTGACCGTCACCTGCGATTTCCGCCGATCGCCGCAGGGCACCGCCTGGTAGGCGCGAATCATCCTAAGTGGTTGCCGTGAAATAGGTTGCGGAGACAGCCCGGGCATCTTGCTCCGCGGCATGATCGGGAAGACCGCCAAAATCGAAAAAAAGCTCCCTTCCCGCACAATCATCAACCGAAACCTATAGTCAGGCAGCAGTCAATCGGAAATGGGAGTTGCTGAGGGGGGCGACACCGCCAATTCCCGTCCGCTTCTACGCGACAGAAGTGCTACGGGCCCTCGTTTTCGGCATCCTGCCGGTCCCATTGCTGCACTGACAACAGCAACCACGACGACCTGTTCTGCGAGGCTCGTAGACCGTTCGCGTACACACCAAGTGCCATCGGCGCCCACGACCCAGCGGGAAGACCAGACGCGTCCTCCGCGCACTTGTGTCCGATGGCAGGCCACTATGGGTGTGGATTTTGAGAGGAGGGAGAACATGCAGCGTCTGTTGACAGTTTTTTTGGTGCTCGCCGCAATGGCGACCGTGGTCTCCGGTCCGGCACTGGCCGGCAACCAGGAGGTTGCAGACCAAATCGCCAAGGCCCTGCGAGACAGCGGCCAACTGAGTAACTACAAGATCGAGGTAAAGTACCAGAATGGGACCACGCGGCTGAAGGGGCACGTGCAGAACCAAACGCAGATGAACACCGCCCTGAGGCTAGCGCTTCAGACGACCGGGGTAACCCGGGTGATCAACGATCTGACGCCTGCTCCGCCCGCAGCAGCCGCGCCGAGACTGGCAAGCCGGCCGCCGGCGAGCCCCAGGTCGCCAGTCGGTGCGACGGCGGCTGCCCCCAGGCAGATCCTGTCGCGGCGGAGCAGCGCTGCTGAGTGGCTGAAAAAGGTGGTTTCCGGCGGAGACCGGCAGCAAAGGCCTGGAGGCTGGGCTCAGCCGGCAAAAGGGCGAAGGCCTGGCCGTGCCCAGCGGGTCCCCAGCTCGTTCAGCCCGGCACCGGCCCGGCAGATCGCAATGGCCCAGCCCGTTGCGGCCCCGGAGCCCGTCGCTCAGACGCAGGCCGTGCCGCGGACCATGATCCGACGGCCGGCCGGGCGCCCCATCCCGATTGCCTACACGCAGGCGGCCGGCGGTATGGCGGGGACCGAGATGCCCGGGACCCAGGTGCCGGGCGGACCGATGCCGGCCTATGTACCTGGCACAGGTGGCGGGGTGGCCCCTGCTCGATACGATCAACCCCGCATGCCGAACTACTCTTGGCCCTCCTATGCGGCCTATCCGAACTACGCAGGGTTGACGTATCCGAGACAGTACTCGCCGACTGCCTGGCCCTACATCGGCCCATTTTACCCGTATCCGCAGGTCCCGCTGGGCTGGCGGAAAGTCACGCTGGAATGGGACGATGGTTGGTGGATGCTTGACTTCCGCGATGCCCCGAGCTGCTGCCGCTGATAAGGCACGCCGCCGGATACGACCCACGGCGGGTGCTCGGCTGAAGAGAGACTTAGGAGCAACCCACTCCTGCACGAGAAGCCCCCATCCGGACGCGCTCCGGAGTGGGGGCTTTTTTTCCGGGCAGAAGCGGTCCCCGCGGCCTTCCGGCGGGCATGGGTAGGGTGGTTCGATTGCGGAGAGAAATCCCGATTCCTGCCGCCCTCCCGATCGGACTGCCCAATACAACCGGAAAAACCCGCAAGTTCGACGCAGATTCACACGATAAGTAGACGGTAACCACGGCGTGGCCCGTGCTGCCGTTTGCACTCTCCAGAGGGGGATTGGGAACCGCCCGGTCCAGCACGTGTCCTGTCCGGCTATCCAATTCCTTACCGATTTCAGTCGAGGAACGACGGATGTCCAGAAAAACCGCTTCCGCCGCCGTCTGCATCCTGGCGCTGCTATCGCTGGTGTCGGCCACCGGCTGTGTCTCGGATATTGGGCCGGCCGTTGACATTGGGCTCCTCAGCTATCCCATCCCCGTATCACCCTACTTCCAGGACAAGTTGGAAGACAATTTCCACGAGCAGGAGCGGTACAGGCGGGTGCCGATCCTGGGCCCCCTCCCGGCGGGAGGGACGGCCGGGGCGCTCGATCCGCCGTCGGATGACGAGGTGATGCGGGCGTTGGAGGACGCCAGGCCGGTGGAGGGTGGGCTTCCCTTCATGCACGAAGTCCAACGCAACAACGTCCGGATCGTACGCGATCTGATCGGCGACTATGTCGATCCGCCGCGGGTGTATCCGCTGATCGGCCCTGCCCAACTCCATCACGTCCATTACAAATGCACCGTCTATTTCACGGAAGTGACGCGGGTCGGCTGGCCGATTCCCTATACTACCGTCGATGAGGACACTCAGGAGGTGGTTTACATCGACCACGACCATCTGCACATGGTGGGCAACGTTGACGGCGGCCCGGGCAGCAACTACTGACCCCGCCAGCCCGCAACCTGGACATCCCCGATCGACAGCAAGCCCCAGGGACCGTGGTCAGCCGGCCGCGGCTACTGGGGTTTTTGGCGTGCGCCGGCACCGCCGCCGGCGAGATGCCGGAAGTGGGCCGCTGCCTGTTTTTCCCGGTTACGCGGGGGCCAGTCGGGCTTGTCTTGTGAGGCGGGCCGCGGGTACTATTGAGCCAGGATGGTCGGGGCGGTGGGGCAGGAATGGCGAAGGATGCTGCGGTTCCCGTGGCCTCCTGGAAGGTGCACGGATGTTGCCTTTGATCACGTCGATCGCTCTCGGGCGGAGGCCGCTCCTGGCTCTCTTTCTGGCGGCCGGTGTGCTGTTTGCGGCCCCGGCGCGGGCCCTCCCACCGGCGGGGCGTTCGAATGACCCACCGAATGGGCAGGCAGACGATCAGTTTGCGGTGGCAGCCGGACATTATGCCGAGCAGCGGTGGAAGTTGGCCGTCGAGGAGTTCCAGGTATTTCTCCAGGAGTATCCCAACCACGCCAAGGCCAACCAAGCCACGTTCTTTCTTGCCGAGGCCCAGTTGCAGGTGGGAGACTTCCCTGAGGCGGAGGTCCGTTTCCGAGAATACCTGAAGCAGGAGCCGGGCGGGAAGCTTGCGCGTCCGGCGCTGTTCCGCGCCGGCGAAACGGCCTATCTGACCGGCAAGGCCGACCTGGCCGGGGCCGATCTGGAGCAATTCCGCTCGACGTATCCTCAGGACAAGCTGAACGCCTACGTGCTGCCCTACCTGGGCGACATTGCCCTGGGCAAAGGGGACGCAGCGGCGGCCGCCAGGTATTTCCGCACCGGCCTGAACCGGTTTCCCCAGGGGTGGTTACAGGACGATTGCCGCTTTGGCCTTGCCCGAGCCCTGGAAAGCCAAAAACAGGACGAGGAGGCCGAGCGGCTCTACCTGGCGGTGGCCGCGAAGGCGGGCAGTCCACTGGCCGACGACGCCCAGTTCCACCTGGGGGCCTTGCAGTATGCCACGCAAAAGTACGCCGAAGCGATTGAGACGTTTGCGGCCTTCGAGACCCGCCTGGCCGAGAGCCCCTGGAGGTCGAACGCCCGGTTGGGCCGGGGTTGGGCCCTGTTGAAGCTCGAGCGGCCGGACGAGGCCAAGCCGGTGTTTGAGGGCATCACCTCCGATCGCAAGGTCGGCATCCAGGCCCGCTACTGGCTCGGCCTGACTCAGAAGGCGGAGCAGGATTGGGCGGCGGCGGCCCAGACCCTCTTGGCGGCCATCGTGGCTGCGCCCGAGCACGAGCTGATCCCGGCCGTCCGGTTCCAGGCCGGCGACGCCCTGCTTCGGGCCGGCGACCCCGAGGCGGCTGCCGAGCAGTTCGACCACGTGATCGCGTCGCCGGCGGGAGACAACGAGTGGGTCGATGACGCCCTGCGCGGCAAGGTCCAGGTGGCCCTCCAGGCCGGCGACCACCAGGCGCTCGACCGGGAGGCCGCCGAGTTCGACAAGCGGTTTCCCAAGAGCCCGCTGAAGAGCGACGTTGGCCGGATGCGCGCCCGGTCGCTGGTCCAGCGGAAGCAGCACGGCACGGCGGTCAAGCTGCTCGAGCCGCTGGTGGCCGCGGGGACCTCCGGCCGGCAGGACCTGGAGGACCGGTACCTGTTGGCCTTGGCCTACCAGGGTCTCAAGCGGCACCAGGATGCGCTGGCGGCGTTGCTGCCGGTGCTGGACTCGGCCGAGGGGCGGCTCAAGTCGGACGCCCAGCTCACGCACGGTTCGCTGCTTGTGGCCGTCGAGCGTTACGGCGACGCGGTGGGGCCCCTGGAGGCATTTCTGGCCGGCAGCCCCACGGGCGACCAGGAGGTCAAGGGACGCGGGGAACTGGCCATTTGTTACGCTCGATCCGGCCGGCTCGACAAGGCGAAGAAGGCCTACGCCGAGCTGCTGGAAGAGCGTCCCCGGCACAAACTGGTCTTGCCCACCACCGAACAACTCGCCGAGGCAGCCTACGAGGCGGGCGACAGCCAGTGGTCGACGCAGTTGTTCCGCTGGCTGATGGCCGAGAGCGGCTCGAAGGAGTACGAACTGAAGGGGTTGGCCGGCCTGGGATGGAGCCAGTTGAAAGGGGGCCGGTTGGCCGAGGCAGCCGCGACGTTCGAGAAGCTGTTGCAGAAGAGTCCGCCCGCCGCGATCGCCACCGAGGCGGCCATGGTTCGTGCCCGGATCTTCGAGCAGCTTAACCAGGCCGACCCGGCCCTGGCGATGTACGACCTGGTGATCGACAAGTACCCCAAGAGCAAAGAGCACCCCGAGGCGTTATTGGCCGCCGCCCGGCTCCGCGACGGGCTCCAGCAGGACCGGCAATCGGCGGTGCTCTACGAACGCTTGGCCACGGAGTATCCGGAATTTCCCGAGGTCGACGCGGTGCTCTACGAATGGGCCTGGGTGCTGGGCGATTTGGGCAAGACTGCCCAGTCGAGTGTGCTGTTTGAGCGGCTTCGCAAGGAGCATCCTCAGAGCCGCTATTGGGCCGACGCCACCTATCGGCTGGCGCGGCAGGCGTTTGCGGCGAAAGAATACTCGCGGGCAAGCGAACTGACGTCCCAGGTGCTGGCCGAGAAGCCGGACGCCGAAATCCGGGAGCACGCCCTGTACTTGCGGGGCCAGATCGCCGTGACCGAGCAGGACTGGGATCAGGTGGGTCAGGCGTTCGGAGCCTTGGCCGACGAGTTCCCGGAGAGTCCCAGCCGGCTGGTGGCCGAGTACTGGGTGGCCGAGACGGCCTATCGGCGTGGCGACTACCCGATGGCCGGCGAGCTGTTCGACGGGCTGGCCCAGCGGACCCAGGGCCGCCGCGACGCGTGGTTGGCCATGATCCCGCTGCGACGGGCCCAGGTCTTGGCGCAACTGAACAAATGGAGCGAAGCCTACATTATCGCTTCCAAGATCGAGGCCGCATATCCCAATTTCGAGCAGCAGTACGAGGCCGAGTACCTGATCGGGCGGTGCCTGGCCAGCCGGGCCGATTTCCAGGGGGCCCGCGATGCCTACCTGAAGGTGATCCGCTCGTCGGCCGGCGCCAAGACCGAAACCGCGGCCATGGCCCAATGGATGATCGGGGAGACGTTCTTCCACCAGAAGAACTATCAGGCGGCGCTGCGGGAATACTTGAAGGTGGAGATCCTCTATGCCTTTCCCACCTGGCAGGCCGCCGCCTTGTTGCAGGCCGGCAAGTGCCGCGATCTGTTGGGTGAGTCGAGAGAGGCCGACAAGTTGTACACCCGATTGATGAAGGAGTATCCCGGTACGAAGTTTGCCAAGGAAGCCGCCCGACGGATGGGATCTCCACCCGGCGACAGAGGGGCCAACGATCGGCCAGATTGACTCATCGCCGAGACGTGCAGGACACGAAGAAGTAAAGGGAAGTACGGGCTTTAGGACTTGCGCCGGATGACGGGGGCAGGAACCGGCGATGCCCGCAGCGGCGGCACCCTGCCCGTTGAACGCCGGCCGCAGCGCCGGCCACCGCCACGGCGACCCACGTTTAGCCCGGATTATCCACAAGCGTGCCACGGCCGTGTCGGCCGTGTTGCCCTGGGTAAACCGGCAAACCCGGAGCAGGGCTGACACAGCCGTGGCACGCGAAAACCGACCCGACGATGGTCCTGTGAACAATCCGGGTTAGCGGCCGCCGGTACGGCGGCCAACGTTTAGCGGCCGCCGGTACGGCGGCCCAAGAGGCTGATAGCTTGGAGCCACCGATGATCACAAGAACCCCACGGTATTTCCCGCCGGCGGCCGCCTGGTTGCTGGCGACCTGGGTATTGATCGGTTCGTGGGCCGCGGTCCCCTCGGCCGTTGCCCAGACCGACTCTGCCGGTCAGCCGGGCGCGGTCACCAGTCCACAGGGCCCGGCCAACAGCGGGCCGGTCACGGATCAGGAGCCCATCCCCACCAAGGACATGTGGAGCATCGTCAAGGAAGGCGGTCCCTTGATGATTCCGATCGCCGTGTGCTCGTTCATCCTGCTGGCGTTTGTGTTCGAGCGGACGGTCAGCCTTCGGCGGGGGCGGGTGATCCCCAGGCCGTTCGTCAAGCGCTTCCTCAAACAGTTGCGCGAGGGCGAGCTGGATCGCCAGCGGGCGCTGGCACTTTGCCAGGACAGCCGCAGCCCCGTGGCCGAGGTCTTTGCCGGGGCCGTCCGCAAGTGGGGCCGGCCCGCCGTGGAAGTCGAACAGGCCATCATCGACAGCGGCGAACGGGTAACCAACGGTCTGCGGCGCTACCTGCGGGTAATCAACGGCGTGGCCACCGTCAGCCCGCTGCTGGGGTTGTTGGGGACCGTGGTGGGAATGATTCGGGCGTTTAACAACATCGCCACGGCGGACGCCCTGGGCCGTCCGGAGCTGCTGGCCAAGGGGATCAGCGAGGCCCTGCTGACCACGGCCGCCGGACTGACGGTGGCCATTCCCGCCCTGATCTTCTACCTGTTCTTCGTCAGCCGCGTGGACCGGCTGATCATCGACATCGACGCGATGGGACAGGAAGTGGTCAACGCGATTTCGGCCGAGCAGTTGCAGGACAAGCCCCAGCGCGCGCCGAAGCCACGCCGCGACAGCCGCCGCGGGGCGGCCGCCTAAATAGCAG